>NZ_JBHSRW010000108.1:0-7801 GCF_042659205.1 Leucobacter soli | reverse complement strand
CGCCGAGGAACAGGCCGGCCAGGATGAGTCCGAGGCGTCGGTTGAGCGTCGCGGACTCGGCGGCGGCTGCGGCGCAGTTCGAGCAGTCGCCCAGGTGGGCCTCCACGTTGCGCGCGGCCCGCGCCGTGAGCTTGCCGCGCTGGAAGCGCTGCAGATGATCCAGCGTCGTGCGGCACTCGGCTGCGCTCAGCTCGCGGTTGACGTGCGCGCCGACCCAGGCCGAGCGCAGAGCGTCCTTCGCCCTCACGGCGAGCGCAGAGGTCGCATTGGGAGACAGCCCGATGAGACGCGCAGCCTCTCGCGGGGCCAAGCCCTCGACCTCGGTGTACCAGAGCACGGCCTGCCAGCGTTCGTCGAGCCCGGCGAACGCCTCCGCGACCGCGTTCAGGTCGAACGCGTTGTCCTCCCAGGGCCCGGCTTCGTGGAGGTCGGGGATCTGGTCGAGCTCGTCGGAAGGGCGCTCCCGCGATCGGAACTGATCGGCCGCGATCGTCCGGATCACCTGATAGAGGTAGGGGCGGAAAGCGCCGCGCGGGCCGCGGCCGTCGATGACGAGTTCGAAGATCTTGAGATAGGCGGCCGACACCAGGTCGTCCGGGTCGAGGCTCGGGGCGAGTCCGCGTGCGGCCGCCATCGCGGCGCCTCGATGGCGATCCCAGAGCAGCGAGAACGCATCGGTGCTCCCGTCGCGGCATGCGTCGAGCAGCTCACCGTCGGATGACGCACCCCATCGTCTCTTCGGCACTGCGAGTCCTCCCAAACTCATCTCGTACCCGTGCCCGACACTCCGCCGTGAAGCGTGTACCGAGCGTGCCGGCCCTGACCGGCGAATCCCCAAGCATCCATTATGCGGTATTCGACCTGCGATGCCGATTCGGCCGAAGAAAACGGCAAGGCATCGAAGAATTCTCAGAACGCGCGTCACGATTCGCAGTGCGCACCGTGTTATCGGGTGCCCGGCCTCTGCGCGGAATCCCCCAAGGAGTACCCATGCGCAGGGGCCGGGTACGATCCGCCGGTCTCGGCAGGGTCCGCATTCGGGGAGGAATCATGGGGAACAATCGTCATATCGTCGGCATGCGCTCGGTGCGCGGAGCACACCGTGCGTTCGGCCGTGCGATCGTCCGCACCGTGGCGGGAGCGCTCTCGGTGCTGCTCGTCGGCTCGGCGATGGCGCTCGGCGCCGGAGTCGCACCGGTCCGCGCGATGGAGGGCGCCACGCTGCAACTGGTGAAGAAGGTCGACGGACAGAAGGAGCGCCTGGACCTCAGCCCTGGCGACACCGTCGAGTACCGCATCGACTTCAGTGTCGAGGACGAGGACGCCGATTCCCCCGTCACCATCGTGGACCGACTGCCCGCGGAGTTCGCCGGCTGGAGGATCAGCAACCTGACGGCCACGGTCGGCGGTTCGACGACCGGCGTCACCCTGGAGCTCCCCGGCGTCGTCGATCCGGGCCCGGCTTCGCCGTCACCGGCCGAGGGCACGCTCGGCGCCGACGCCGGCGACCTCACGATCACGGTCGGGGTCGCCCTTCCGGTGCAGGCGGGAGAGGGGAACGCGAGCGGACTCGGGATGTCGACGGGCAAGCAGGGCGTGCTCCGCTACCGTCTGACCGTTCCCGAGGGCATCTCGCCGCTCGACCCGGCCCTCGACCGCCCGCTCGTGAACACCGCCACCTTCTCCGCGAAGTCGGGAGCACAGGATCTCAGCACCGAGGACACGGCGACCATCTCGATCGAGGTTCCGATCGAGGCCGATGTCGAACCGCGCAAGACCTGGGCGCCGGCCGGGCAGGACTTCCAACCGGGCCGGAGCTCCCAGCTCGTCATCGGCGCCGTGCAGGCCTCGAACGTGGACGCCTCCCGCCTGAGCCTGCAGGATCCCGCCGATCCCGCGCTTGCCCCTGACGGCGCGACGGCGCTGCACGCCGACAACCCGTTCAACTACGTCGACTTCGCCGGCTTCGCCTCCCCGAGCGACCCGACGACGAACCTGCCCGCCGGGGCGACCGCTGCCGCCGTGCAGGTGTACCGTCTCGCCGACGGCGCCTGGAACTGGGCGGACTGGGACGCCGCGATCCCGAACGACCGGATCGCCGGCGTGCGCACGAGCTACACCGGAGCCATCCCGCCGGGGACCGAGGCCTCGCAGGGCTTCGCCGTGGAGCAGCGGGCGACGCATCGCTCGACCGGCGAGAGCCTCTCCGCCGGCTACGAGATCGAGAACGACGTCCGCGCCACCGTGGAGGTCGCCGATCATCCCGCCGTCTCGAAGGAGACCGAAGCACCGTTCGCGGTCGGCGCCGAACGCATCGAGGTCGACGCCCAGAAGCGCTTCTACGCGCTGCCCGACGGCGACGAGACCGCCAACCTGACGGGGATCACCGCGGGCGACTCGGTCGGGGTCGTGCTGCGCGCGATCAACCGCGAGGCACCGCGGAGCACCGTGCTCGACCGTCTGATCGTCAAGGAGCCCGGAGCGGGCTCGGATGCGCGCTTCTTCGGCGCCGACCTCGTCTTCGACGGCTTCGGCGACGATACGAGCGCGATCTGGCCGACCGGTGCGACGCAGGCGGAGGTGACCTGGGAGCACCCGGGCGGGCCCACCACGGTCGCTGTACCGGAAGGCGATCCGCTTCCCGCGGCCCCGGCCGGCGCGACCGGTTTCGAGATCGCGTTCACCGGAGCCATCGAACCCGGCGCGTACAGCGAGATCCGCTACGAGCTGCGCTCGAACCCGGCCGAGACCTTCGTCCCGGCCGGTGGAACCGCCGGCCCGTTCGTCAATGCGATCGACGTGGTCGGCGAGCGCGCCGGGCTGGACCCCGACGATGCGGGTGCGAGCGCCACCGTCTCGTACGTCGCCCCCCGGATCGACGTTGAGATCGACAAGCGGGTGGGCCCGGGCACGGTGCTGCCCGGCCAGACGGTGATCGTGCAGCTCGACACCGAGGTCTCGACCGCGGGCGGGCGGACCAAGCCGACCAGGATCGTGGTCGAGGACGTCATGCCCGAGGCGCCCGCCGGAGCCGGAACGTTCTGGGACGCCTTCGACGCGAAGCAGATCCTGCCCCCCATCAGCCGCCCGACCAACGGCGGCGAACAGGCGACGCTGACCATCGAGCGACGCGGCGCGAGCGGCGCCTGGCACGTGCTGGCGACCGACCCCGACGAGAACGCCGCGATCGACGTGCCGACCGGCACGACCGGCCTGCGCTTCGTCTACGAGAACACGGCGGGCCTCTCGCAGGCGACGTACGTGAAGCCGAACATCTCGTTCACGGCGCGTACGCACACCCGGACCGCGGGGGAGCCGACCTCCGGCACCTTCGACAGCCCGGTGCGCTACGAGAACACGGCGACGGCCACGGGCACGGGCGAGCTCGACTCCCGCGTCGTCACCGGTTCCGACGAGGATCGCATCGACGTCGGCATCCGCGGCACCGAGGGCGGCACGGGCCCCGGCCCGGGCGGCGTCTGGGCGGCGAAGCAGTGGGCGCACGACTACCTGACCTCGCAGTCGGGCGCGACCTCCTCGACGGTCCAGTCGTGGGCCGTCGCCAGGGACGGATACCGGACGGTCGAGCTGCAGGACCCTGCGAGCCCGTCGGCGACCGGAGCCGGCACGGTGTTCGAGGCCTTCGACCTGACGCACATCCGACCGATCGGCTATGAGGCCCCGGCAGGCAGCGGGACGATCGATCCGCTGCTGCGGTGGGACACCGTCGCGGCCGTGGAGCTCTGGGACGGAACGAGCTGGAACCCGGTCTCCCCGCCCGCCGGCGGCTGGATGGGAGCGAACGGTTTCGTCGGACACGAGTTGACCGCATCGCAGCGCGCCAGCGCGCTCGGCGTGCGCCTGGTGGTCGAGGAGAACACAGCCGCACGGCAGGCCGCGCACGACCCGCAGGATCCGGACCTCACCGCGCCCGAGCCGGGCAGCGGCGTGACGGCCTCGGCGGACACCCGCTCGTTCCGCCTCGACTGGCAGTTGCGCGACACGGCCCGCACGGCCGACGGCTCGCTCAAGTGGGTCAAGGAGACGGGCACCGCGTTCAACTGCGGTGCCGCAGCCGACGGCTGCGTCGACAACACGTTCGGGGTCGTCGCTCACCCCGAGACTGGTGAGCCGGTGCGCGCCGGCGGCAACGACACCATCCAGCTCGTAGACGGGACGACGAACGTCGGTCTGGGCAAGCTGGTGCGCCCGCTGCCGACGAGCGGCTCCACCCCCTCCGCCGACAGCATCGGCCTCGTCGCGCCGAACCCCGGCGAGCTGGAGCAGGCCGACTACCCCCGCGCGCGCTACACACTGACGGCGAGGAACTCCTCGACGCAGCCGCAGGGGTCGCGCGGGGCCATGAAGCTCGGCAAGATCCGCGTCACCGACACGTCGACCGCCTGCGGGGCGACCTGTCCGCTCCCCGCCTCGACCCTCGACTTCGCGTCGTCGCCGTTCGCGGGCCGCGACTTCGCGAACGAGGTCGCGAGCATCGACGGGAACCACTTCGACGAGTTCGACCTGACCGGCGTGGGCTTCGGCACCCTGCCCGGCTACATCGACGCCGCCGAGAGCACCGTAGAGCTGTGGCTCTACGACGGCACGCCGTCGGGCACGACCCGGGTCTTCACCCTGCAGCAGGCGATCTCGGAGGCCGAGGCCTTCGTCGACGCGCTGCCGAACGCCATCGGGATCGCGGTGACCTACTCGGGCACCGACCCCGGGCTGAACGGCAACCGGATCCTGGTGGGCGACGACCTCGTCATGCACCTCGACGTGCGGCTGCGCGCCACGGAGCGACTGAGCGGCCGTCCCGTGCAGGGCGGCGAGTCGGGCAGCGCCGTGAACGTGCCGAACACGGCGCTGGCGCGCGGATGGGACGCCGTCGTCGACCCGTCGACGCAGCCGACCGACACCGACGGGGCGAACATCGAGCTCACCCAGGCGCGCGTGCGCGTCGGGCTCGAGAAGTCGATCTCGGTCGATCACGGCGACTCGAGCGATCGGACGATCCTCGAGACCGACCCGCAGGCGCCCGTGAACGTGCGGTTGACCGCCGATCCGGACGGGTCGACCGCGCCGCTCGACACGCTGCGGATCGAGGATCGCACCGCGTCGTTCTGGGACCGTTTCGCGTTCGTCTCGTTCGGCACGCCGACGCATCCGACGGATGCGGATTCGGCGCGGCTCGAGGTGATCGTCGACGGGGACTGGGAGGTCTTCGCCGACTACACCGGCGACCTCGACGAGATCCGGGGCGTGAGGGCGACATTCTCGCGGACCACGGGCAACGGCCTGTTCCCGCAGGGCGCCACGTCGTGGAACGCATCGTGGGGCACCGCGACGCTGCCGTTCACGGTCGTGCTGCGCGACGACGCCGCCGTCGACTGGAGCGACGACCAGGAGGAGAACCTGGCGACCGCATTCGCCGAGAACGAAGAGTACGGCGAGGCGGAGGCCGAAGACGACGACCGGGTCGTCTTCTCACCCGGCACGAACGCGATCGAGGTGATCAAACGGGCGCCGAACGACACCGGCGATCACCGCATCGATCCGCTCGTGAGCCTGCCCTGGCGACTCGTGTTCACCAACACCGGAACCGGCTATCTGCCGGTCACGAAGGTGACCGACGCCCTGCCCGCGGCCCTCGACTGGGACGGAGAGCAGCCGACGGTGAACGTGACGCCCGGCGACTCGGGCAGCGGCTTGGGCGAGGACCCGAGCATCGAACTGAGCGCCGACGGGCGAAACCTGGTCTTCGCGTGGCCGGCCGGGCAGCGGATGCACCCGGGCGAGCGGGTGGAGGTCGAGCTCGGCCTCATCCTGCAGCCGGTGGGCGCCGGCCAGCGCGCCACCAACGGGCTGATCGTCGAGACCGGCGTGCCGCTCGACACCTGCACGCAACCCAGGACGCACGGACAGGATCCGCAGGCCCCGACCGCCGAGAACCTCTGCACGAACAACAACTTCGTGGAGCCCGAGGCCGGCACGGTCATCGGCGCGCGGAAGACGGTCAACGGGGAGCCCGCCGAGACGCTCGGCGAGCACCTGGTCTCGGGCGCGCTCGACGTGCGCACCGACGAGGAGTGCGCGGCGGGCAACTTCCTGCCCATCGGCTCGGACTACACGCGCAACCCCTGCGCCTCGTACACGGCCGTCGGCGCGACCGACACCTGGAAGCTCGAGAACATGAACGTCGGCACCAACGCGCTCTCGCGCATGACGATCGTGGACATGCTGCCGAACCCGGGCGACAAGATGCTCGCCGGCGGCGCCGCGCGCACCTCGACGTTCCGGCCCGTGCTCGTCGATCCCTCCGCCATCCGCCTCACGGGTCTGCCCGACGGCGCGGTCTACACGGTGGAAGTCACGACGAACCCCGCCGCCTGCGTGGGTGCGGGCTCCGGCTCGCTCTGGCTGGCCGACCCCGAGTGCTCGGACACGACGGCGAACCCCGCCAACATCTGGACGCTGCTCGACGACTACACCGGCGAGATCCGCGACATCGTGGGGCTCCGATTCAAGGTCGACATGACCGCGAACGCCCTGCCGCCCGCGGGCAGCGTCGTCGTCGAGTTCGAGACCGTGAACCGCGTCATCGACCAGTCCGACGCCGGCCTGCAGCCGACGCTCGAGCAGTTCGCGGAGCGCCAGTTCGCCTGGAACCAGAACGGCCTGATCGCCTGGGACACGGCGGGCAACCGCGTCAACCTGCCGAAGGCCCCCCAGCGCGCGGGCGTCACCGTCAAGACCGGCTCGCTGGTCGTGACGAAGCAGGTGCAGGGCGAGGGCGCGGACAACGCTCCCGACGAGTTCCCCGTCGAACTCGTGTGCACCGTGCCGAGCGGTGCCGCCGATCCTGCGCGGGTGCCGCTCGACATGGGCGAGCACGCGACCCTGTCGGTGCCGAAGAACGGCTCGGTCACGGTGGACGGCATCCCCGTCGGCGCGGACTGCACGGCACGCGAGACCGGCGAGGTCGGCGCGCACGGCGAGGTCGGGCGTTCGATCGAGACGGCTCCGGGGGTGGCGCCCGCCACCGACGGCCTTTCGGCCGACATCCGGATCCGGGTGCTGCCGGGGGACGCCGCGACCGAACTGAAGCTCTCGAACACCTACACGCTCGGCGAACTGGTGATCGAGAAGAGCCTGGCGAGCGGCGACGAGCACGAGCTCGACCCCGAGCTGGCGAAGAAGAGCTTCGAGTTCGAGCTCGTCTGCCCGGTGGCCGGGACCGGTGAGGATGTACGCCGCGTCTTCTCGCTCCGGGCAGGAGAGCGGCACGGCGAAGCCGGCCTGCCCGTGGGCGCGGTCTGCACACTGACCGAGACCGGCACCGGCGGTGCGGCAGAGACGACGATCACGGTCGGCGGCGACGAGACCGACGGCACGAGCCGCGACGACATATCGATCGCCGAATCGGGCGGCCACGTGCTGGTCACGAACCTCTTCCCCGGCGTCTTGTCGGAGAACGAGGAGGATCACGACGACAGCGGGATCGACAGCGACGATCTCGAGCGGACCGGTGCGCAGGACGGCCTGCTTCTCGCCGCGACCGGACTCGCACTCCTGGCGCTCGGCACGATCGCGGTCGGTGCCGCCCTGAGCCGCCGATCGCGTGCCACGGGCACGAGCGGGTCGTAGAAAAGAGGTGGGGGATTCCGGCCCATCACTCCCCCCTATGGGCCGGAATCCCTCTCCGCACTTCGTGCGGATGAGTCGTACAAAGTGCGCGATGCGGCCTGCGGGCCGCGTCTACCGGCGGGTCACCGCGCGGCGAGTCCTGCGCGGTGACCCG
>NZ_JBHSRW010000107.1:0-7942 GCF_042659205.1 Leucobacter soli | reverse complement strand
CGCATCTCGGGCGAGTACTTCTGATTCATCGTGTTCCATCCTTGCTTGAAGAACGGAACGAAACCCAGGGCGATTCACTCTTTCGTGGGTTCACACTGTTTGCAGGTGGACCAGGGCGGGCGAGTCGCGTCATCGGTGACGGTCGTCATGACGCGTGTTTAGGGCGGTATCGGCGGAAAAACCGCGCGTGTCATCCACTGCAGCCCCATCCTGATCGAAGCCACAGACCTTCGGCCGGGTCAAGGGCGGTAACGTAGACCAATAATAAGGCAGTGGCGGAGAAAATCACTCGCCGCTCGGTTTCCTGACCTTCCCAGTCGAAGTCGGGAAGCGCGGATCGGTGCCCAAGGAGAACTTCGCTCCCCCGTCGCGCACCTCGATCATCGTGCCGTAGCCGAAAGCGCCGCTCGGCCCGGAGGTGAGATAGATGTTCTGACCCCGCCGCTGGAGCCCGGTGATGATCCGCTGCGGCGTCGTATCTTCGATGGCCACATTGTTGTTGGCGCCGTGCGGCACGATGCTGCCCGGCGTGGCATAGGCGACGAATCGGTGCCGCGCGATGGCCTTCTTAGCGCTCAGCCCGAAGTCGAGCACCGCCACGACCTGCTGCGTCTGGGCCTGCGATTGCGTGTCGGCGCCGATGTTCCCACCGAGGAGCCGCACCCCGGAGCCGTCGGTCACGATGTACGGGTTCCCCGTGTACCGCACCCGCTTGCCGGGCTCGAGGAAGTTCGGGCTGCTCGGGTCGCCGGCGGTCATGAATCGCATGCGGTTGTTCATCATGATCCCGGTGTCGCCGGCCGCGACGAACTGGTACCCGGTGCTCGTCGTCACCGCGATGGCATTCCCGTCGTGATCCACGATCTGGAAGGTCGTGGTGTTGTCCTCAAGGCCTGGCTCGATCGGCCACTGATGGGACCTCTCCGGGTCGATGCGGGCGAACTGCCGCTCACCGTAGTCGGGATCCAACAGGTCGCGGATCGGCACGTCGGTGAAGGCCGGGTCTCCGATATAGGCCTCGCGATCGGCCATCGCGAGCTTCATCGCCTCGATGAGCGTATGGGCGGTGCCCGCGGAATCCGCGACCTTGGGGCTGAGCTTCGCATTGCGAAGGATGTTCAAGGCGATCAGCATCGTGAGCCCCTGCGTCGTGGGCGGGGACTGGTAGATCGTGTGCCCACGGTAGTCGATGCTCAACGGCTCCTTGAACTCGGCGGAGTAGCCCGCGAGATCCTTCGCGGTGAACGTCGCCCCGCCCTCACGAGCGGCCGAGAGGAGCCGCTTTCCGAGCTTCCCGCTGTACACGTGCTCCCGAGCCGCAACGATGCCGCCATCCCGCTCGGGTTCCGCGGCATACGCATCGGCGATGCCCTGCAGGGTCTTGGCGAAATCGGCCTGCACGAGGGTGCTGCCCGCAGCCACGGGCGTGCCGCCCGGAACATAGACGGCTTGGGCCGCGTCGTTGACCGCGCCTCGACCCAGCGCGTCTCGCAGCTGCGAAGCAGTCAGATCGGTGACCTCATGCCCGTCGCGCGCCAATGCGATGGCGGGTTCGAGGAGGCGGTCGAGATCCATCCTTCCCTCGGCCTCGAGCAGCACCATCCAACCGTCCCACGCCCCCGGAACCAGCGCCTGATGCAGCCCATAGCTTGCGGGGCCCTGGGATCGGTACCGGTCGATATCGAACCTCGAGCCGACCGGGCCGACGGCTTCGAGCGCTTGGATATCCTCGGCCGTCGAGTTGAAATACAGGGCCGACGTCTCCCCTCCGATGAGGTTCGAGTAGTGCGGTTCGACCACGCTGAGCACCGCCGCAGCGGCGAAGGCGGCGTCCGCCGCCGATCCGCCCTCGGAGAGCGCATCCAACGCGGCCGCCGTCGCTTCCGGATGGATGGTGATCACCGCCGCGGGCGTCGGTGCTCGCTCCGACTCCTCGACGACCGGCGGCGAAGGATCGACGAACTCCGGAGCAGGCGCCACGGAAGGCCCGGGGGAAGGTGCAGGCGCAGGGAAGGAGCACCCGGCGAGCGCGATAACCAGCACGGTGACGAGCGCGGTGACCGGGACTGCGAGCAGTCTGCGCCACGTCATCCGGGTGTCTTTCGTCATCGATCCAGGGGAACGCGAACCTGTTGCATGAGGGGAACCGCGGCGGCCCCCTGCCGAGCGGCCGTGCGTCTCGGCCCGATGCGGGTTCGGCTGGCTTGATTATGCCCCAGCGAGTTCGGAGATCGCCAGCGCCTCGCGTTCGTCCGGTCGTGCGCTGGGCTCCGAGCCACCGACGGCGCCTCCCAGCGACGAGGCGTACACTGCGAATCAGTTTCAGCGTCGCACGAATCACCAGGCGGGGAGCGCAGGCACCATGACACGTCAACTCAATACTGCGAAGCTCCTCCCAGCAGCGCTGGCGCTCGGGATGGCGGCCTTCTTGCTGACCGCCTGCGCCTCCGAGACGCCGACGAGTCAGGCGCCCGACATTTCCGAGGCGCCCAGCACGTCAGAGGCGCCGAGCCCCACGGATGATCCGGACGCCTCTGAGACCGAGGAGGCACCCACCACGGGTAACGTCGAGGCGGCGGCAGCGGTGGACATCGCCCTCCGGGCCGTGCCAGGCGCCGTCGTGGAGGCCGAACTCGACCGCGAACGTGGTACGACCGTGTGGGAGGTGGGCGTGCTCGGCGACGACGGATCGGGCACCGAGGTGACGATCGATTCGCAGAACGGAAACGTGCTCAAGCAGGAGCGACTTCGCCTGAGCCGCGTGCAGAGCACGGCTCCTCAGGTCACTGCCGCCGAAGCGATCGAAGTCGCGCTCGACACGGCCGACGGCCAGGTGATCGCCATGGATCTCGACACGGAGCGCGGCACGGTGGTCTGGGAGGTCGAGGTGGTCGGTACCAGCGGCGGCACGGAGATCTACATCGATGCCGGCACCGGCGCCGTGCTCAAGCAGGAGCGCATGAGCTGACCGAGGGGCGCGGCATGCCCGCGCCTCCTGACCGCTCAGGCCTACGCGGAACCGAGCACGGCCGCGGCCGCCGCGCGTCCGGTGCGCACCGCCCCCTCCATGTAGCCGCAGACCCACTGATCGGATCCGCAGACGTAGAACGGCGGTTCGTGCGTCCCGTGGAGCGGCCCGACCGCCGTCACGTCTCCCGGGCGCCAGCCGGTGACGTAGCCTCGCGTCCACGGGTCCGTCGCCCAGTTCCGCATGTAGAAGCACGAGTAGTCGCCCGCCTGCGCTCCGAACAATCCGACGAGCTCCGCCGTGAGCTCGCGCTGGACGAGGTGCGCAGGCGTCGCGAAGTACTCCCCGAGGCTGACCGGCGGGATCAGGCCGGAGAGAATGCCGGTGTTCTGCGCCCACAGGCCGCCGATGATCGTCTCCTCTTGCAGGGTGGTGCCGTTGCACCCATCCGCCTCCCAGAAGCTCTCCTCGTAGACGACCGCGATCTTGGCGGCGCGTGCATGACGCTGCCAGTGGAGCGACGCGAGGCGGGCGTCGCTCACCCCGGTGATCCGGATGTCGCGGAGCGGCCCCACCGGGATCGCCGAGACGATCGCGGACGCGCCGATGATCTCGCCCGTGGCGAGCTGCACGTGGCACCCGGAATCGGAGACGTGCACCGCGGCCGCAGGGCTGCTGTAGCGGATCCTACTCCCCAGCGCCTCTGCCATGCGCAGGGCCACCGTGGCCGATCCTTCGAGCACGCGCTCGTTCTCCCAGACCTCGAAATCGTAGAAGCCCCCTGCCCCCGCAGCCGACTCCTTCCGGAGGTCCGCGAGGAGCGAGAGCCGCTCGATGGGCTCCGTCGCCAGCGCGCGATTCGCGAGATTCAGCGCGCGCAGCACCGCCGGGGTGCCGCCCTGGGCGCGGACCCAGTCGGCGGCGGAGAGCCGGTCGAGCTTCTCCGCGTCGGGGTGCGCCCACGGATCGTCCGGATCGACGGTGGCGGAGAGCTTCGCGAACTCCCGCTCGATGCGATCGTATGCGGCGCGGTCGGCATCGGTCATCCAGCCGGGCGCATCGCCGACGAACGCGCCTTCGCCCAGGCTCCACAGCGTCTCGCCGGTAGTCGAGGTGAACGTGGATCCCAACGTGAGGCCGAGCTCCTGCACGAGCTGACGGTACGCGGTGTGAAAGGTACCGACGATCTCTCCGCCGAGCTGCACCAGCCGCCCGTCGGGCGCGGTGGTCTGCTCCACGCGCCCGCCCGCACGGGCGCGTGCTTCGAGCACGAGGACATCGGTGCCTGCGAGGTCGAGATCCCTGGCCGCGCTGAGCCCGGCGAGCCCGGCGCCGAGAACGATCACGTCGTGCCGTTCCATGCCGGCCTCCCTCGGGTGCTGACGATCGAGATTCCTTGCTGTCGACCGTAGCGACTACCGGCCCCATATGACAGGGTTCGGTGCGAATGCGCGGCCGGTACCGTTGCACCCCTCCCCCGTCCGCGCCCCGCTTGCCATAATCGAGACATGGCGGATGCAGAGACGACCGACGCGAACCCGGCGGGCACGAGCTCGACCGAGCCGGAACCGACCAAGCCTGAGTCGGAGAGCGCGAACCCGACCAAGTCCGAACCGGCAGACGCGAGGCCGGCCTGGTGGCGCCGACCGAAGGCCGCGATCGGAGGCACGGCGATCGCGGCGCTCGCGCTCGGAATCGGCGGCGGGATGATCGGCGCGACGATCCTGCCCGGCGCACCCGGAGCCTGCAACGCGATCGCCGTCTCCGAGACGGTCCTGCCGTCGGTCGTCACCGTCTGGGCGACCAGCTCGAACGGCGGCAGCAACGGCGGCGGCAACAGCGGTGGCAACGGCAGCGGCGCCATCATCGACGCCGACGGCCTCGTCGTGACCAACGATCACGTGATCGCCCCCGCCCTCACCGACGGAGCCGTCTCGGGCGCGCTCGCGGTGACGCTCGCCGACGGCGAGCGCTTGGACGCCGAGCTGGTCGGTCGCGACCCGCAGACGGATCTCGCGGTCCTCCGCGTGGAGCGGGAGGGCCGACTCCCGGTGATCCGGTTCGGATCCTCCGCCGATGTGCGCACGGGCCAGCCGGTCGTCGCACTCGGCGCCCCGCTCGGCCAGTCGAACACGGTCACCGCAGGAATCATCAGCGCGCTCGACCGCTCGGTCGCGCTGCCCACCGGCGACGGGGGCCTGACGATGATCACCGGCGCTCTCCAGACCGACGCCTCCATCAACCCCGGCAACTCCGGCGGTGCGCTCGTCGACTGCCGTGGCCGGCTGGTCGGCGTCAACACCGCCATCTCGACGGTGCCCGACGGCAACGGGGGCGCTTCGGGCGGCAGCATCGGGATCGGCTTCGCGGTCCCCGCAGACACCGTGCGGGCGATCACCGACGAGCTCGTCGCCGACGGTCGCGTCGACCACCCGTCCTTCGGCATCGAGGTCAGCCCGCTCCCGCCGTCGGCGGCCGAGCAGTTCGGTGTACCGCCCGGGCTGGTCGTGACCTCCGTCGTCGCGGGAGGGTCGGCGCATCGGGCGGGCCTGCAGCCCGGCGACCTCATCACGCGCATCGGCGAGCAGACCACTCCGACCCCCGTGCATCTCGCCGGCTTCACCGTCCGGGCCGCCCCCGGAGACAGCGTCGAGGTCGAGTTCATCCGTGAAGCCGAGAGCCGCACGGTCACGGTGACGCTGCAGCCCAACCCGATCCCGACGACAACACCGACACCGACGCAAGCGCAGACGGAGTGAGGAGCCGCAGTGGACCTGTTCATGGATAAGGCCGAGCCGGAGGCCTGGAACGACGCCGAACGGCTCTCGGCCACCGTGCGCGAGAACGCCCTGCGCCACGGGCTCACGGTCCAGGAGACCGAGCTGATCAAGGTCCGGGCGTCGCAGCTCAACGGCTGCGTCTTCTGCCTCGATCTGCACTGCCGGCAGGCCCGGCAGGCCGGGGTCACGCAGCAGAAGCTCGACATTCTCCCCGCCTGGCGCGAGGCCCGGATCTACGAGGATCGCGAGACCGCCGTCCTCGCTGTGGCGGAGGCCGCCACCCAGCTGCCGCTCGGCGAGGATGCGCGCGCCGATCTCGTCGCCGCGCGCGGCGTCCTCGGCGACGAGGCCTTCGCCGCCGCCGAGTGGGTGGCCGCGACGATCAACCTCTTCAACCGGATTTCGATACTCAGCGGGCATCCGGTGCGGCCGCGCGACGCCGGTGGGGGGCTGCTCCGATGAGCGACCTGGATCAGCATCCCGTGATGACGGTGCTCGACTCGGGGCTGCCCTGCACGGCGGTAGAGGTGCTCGAACCGCGCCTCGTCCCGCTGGGCGGCCCGCGCGCGATGACCGTGCACCGCACCCTGCCGCAGCGGAAGCGATCCCTGGTCGGAGCCTGGTGCTTCCTCGACCACTACGGCCCGGACGACGTCGCCGAGACCGGCGGCATGGTGGTCCCCCGCCACCCGCACACGGGCCTCGCGACCGTCTCGTGGCTGTTCACCGGACGGATCGACCACCTGGACTCCGGCGGCAACGCGGCCGAGGTGCGGCCGGGTGAACTGAACCTGATGATCGCGGGGCGCGGGATCACGCATCAGGAGATCAGCACTCCCGGGACACGCGTCCTGCACGGGGTCCAGCTCTGGTACGCCCTCCCGGAGGCGACCCGCTTCAGCGAACATCATTTCGCTCATTACGCCCCCGAACCCGTCGCGGCCCCGGGGCTGACGGCCCAGGTCTTCATCGGCGAGCTGCTCGGCTCCGCCTCCCCGGTGGACACCCGCACGCCGGAGCTTCTGGGCGCCGAGCTCCTCCTCGAGCCGGGCGCGTCGGTATCGCTCCCGGTGCGCCCCGACTTCGAGTACGGCGTCCTCGCCGAGAGCGCGGACATCAGCGTCAACGGATCCACGACGCCCCACCGTTCGCTGGCCTACGTGCCCACCGGATCGGACACGCTGCGGATCGAGGCCGGCGCGGAGGGTACACGCGCGCTGCTCCTCGGCGGCACTCCGCTCGGCGAGCAGATCATCATGTGGTGGAACTTCGTCGGGCGCACCCACGACGAGATCGTCGAGTATCGGCGCCGCTATCAGGCCGAGATCGGGCTCGAGCCGACGGACGTGCAGGATGCGGGCGAGCCCGCCCTCTTCGGTCCCTTCCCCGACGGTCAGCGCGCACCATTGCCCGCGCCCGTGCTCCCGTTGACCCGGCTGAAGCCGCGAGGCTAGGGCAACCGCCGGACCCCCGACGAGCCGATGCGCCCCACCCGAAGACGACCCCTCACCCGACCACGACCCGCACGAGGAGCCCGCATGCCCGAGCAGCGTTTCACCATCGAGCATCGCCCCGAGGAGGGCCGCTACGTTCTCCTCGACAGTGAGCCGACCGCCGCCGCAGGCGGGGATCCTGTCATCGGCGAGGAGTCCTACGTCGATGTCGTCGCCGCGGACGGCACCGTCGAGCGCGTACTCTTCCACACGGCCGTCTCCGAGGCCTATGCCGGGCAAGGGCTCGCCTCGGTGCTGGTCGGCGCCGTCGTCGCCGACCTCGTCGCGGCCGGGATCAGGATCGTTCCCGTCTGCCCCTATGTGAAGGCCTGGCTGCCGAAGCACCCCGAGTTCGCCGACCACGTCGTCGCGGTGCGCGGAGAGCACCTGCGCGCAGTCCGGGACCGGCAGGGCGGCTGACCGCCCGCACCGCCCGACCGCTCACGCCGCTCGACTCCTCACCTCGCACAGGCGCGACCGCGCTTCGCCGTCACCGATCGCCGTCACCGATCGGCATCACCGATCGGCAAGGATCAGTTCAGCCGCCCGCGCGGCCAGCCCGTAGGTCGGCGCCATCGTGTTGCCGGGCTGCTTCGGGAGGACCGAGGTGTCGGCGATCCGGAGCCCCTCGATGCCCGTGACGCGCAGCGTCGCGTCCACGACGCCCGCGCCGTCGGCCGCCATGCGCACCGTGCCGACGG
>NZ_JBHSRW010000106.1:0-8123 GCF_042659205.1 Leucobacter soli | reverse complement strand
CGCGTGGGCCTGCTCCGCGAGCGCGCGCACCTCGTCGGGCGTGTAGCAGGTGCCGAACTCGGTGCTCTGCGAGATGGAGATCGCGAGCGGCTGCGCGCGGTGCTCGTCGCCCCAGCCCCACGCCTCGCGCGCGACGAGCTCGGGCGTGAGCTTGCCGTCCGCGGTGTCGAGCGGGAGCAGCTTGATCCCCGCCACCTTCTCGGGCGCACCGCCCTCGTCGACGTTGATGTGGGCCGACTTCGCGCAGATCACGGCGCCCCAGCGGGGCAGCGCGGCCTGCAGCGAGAGCACGTTCGCGCCGGTTCCGTTGAAGACCGGGTAGGCGACGGCGTCCCGCCCGAAGCGCTCGCGGACGACGGCGTCGAAGCGCGCGGTCCAGGGATCCGCCCCGTAGGCGGGGGCGTGGCCGACGTTCGCGGAGATCACCGCCTTGATGACCTCGGGGTGCGCGCCCGAGTAGTTGTCGGAGGCGAAGGTGCGGGGATGATCCACGGGGTCGGTGCTGACGGGGGATCCGGCTGCGTTCTCGTTCACGAGCCCACTGTAGAGCGTCCGGCGACGGAACGTCCGCGTCGCGGGGCGCGGGTCGGATCCGGCAACGGCGCGACGCCCGCCGCGGTGACCGGCGGGCGCGCCCGCGGGGATCCCCGTGTAGCAAGATGGTGGGATGACGATGTTCGCCGAGACGCTGCGGAGCCTCGTCCGTCTGCCCGCCGGGGTGCCGCCGAGACGATGGATCGCGCTCCGGGCCGCGCTCTCCTCGGGGATCCCGCTCGCGGTGCTGACCGCGCTCGGCCACGAGAGGATCGGCCTGCAGGTCGCCGCCGGGGCCTTTCTCGCCATCTACGGGGCGAACCGAAGCGCGCGGGATCGCGCCAAGCTGCTGCCGTTCGTCGCGGCAGGCATGCTCGCCTGCGCCGCCCTGGGCGCCTGGTCCGCGCCGATCCCGTGGCTGCACCTGTCGGGACTCGTCGCGATCGCCATCGCGGCGCCGGCGCTGGCGTTCGGGTACCGGCTGGGCCCGCCCGGCCCGGTCTTCTTCGTGATCCTCTACGGGCTCGCCGGCTACATCACCCACGCGGTCGACGGCGTGCGGGTCAACGATCCGCTCGTGTTCCTGCTGGCGGTGGCCGCCGGTGCGGCCTTCTCCTACCTGCTGGCGGTCGCGCCGCTGGTGCGGGCGGCCGAACGGGCGAAGCCCGGACATACCCTGCCCGAACTGCTGCCCGGGCCCTGGCTCGGGCACGACGAGCTCACGCTCGTCATGCGGTCGGGACTGGTTGCCGTGCTCGGCGTGCTCGTCAGCGTGCTGTGGCTCGACCCGCTCCGGGCCTACTGGCCGGTCGCGGCCGGGATCGCGGTGCTCGGCCTGGCCTCCGACCGCTGGCACGCGCTGGAGCGGGCGCTGCACCGCTCGGTGGGGACGGTGATCGGGGCCGGAGCGTTCCTGCTGCTCGTACCCGCCGCCGAGGTCCCTTGGCTGCTCGTGGCCGTGATCTTCGTCCTCCAGTTCGTGATCGAGATCATCGTCCCCCGCAACTACGCGCTCGCCCTCGTGTTCGTCACGCCCCTCGTCCTGCTGATCATCCAGGTCGCGAGCGGCGTCGGCGATCCCGGAGCGACGGCGGCCGAGCGCGTGCTCGACACCGTGATCGGCGCGGCGCTGGCATCGGCGGTCGCGCTCGTGATCCGACGCGAACGCCGCGCGTGATCGGCGGGCGGGCGGAACTCCTAGCGGATCCTCGGGGGCACGTGCCACGATGGAGGCGCGCGGCCCGTTCCGTCGCGTCGTCGAGAGAGGACCGAGCCATGAGTGCACTGCGCGAGATCGAGGTCGTGATGCCCGGCGGCGAGACCCGCCGATTCGGCGAGCTGGCGCCGGGCGCCGCACTCGTCGTCAACGTCGCCTCGAAGTGCGGCTTCACGCCGCAGTACGCCGGTCTCGAGGAGCTGCATCGCGAGTTCGGCCCGCAAGGCCTCGCCGTGATCGGCATGCCGTGCAATCAGTTCCTGAAGCAGGAGCCGGGCACCGACGGCGAGATCGCCGAGTTCTGCTCGGTGAACTACGGCGTCACCTTCCCGCTGCTCGCGAAGGGCAAGGTGAACGGCCGCCGGGTCGAGCCGCTCTACCGGGAGCTGCGCCGGGCGAAGGATCCGGGCGGGTCCGCGGGCGTCGTGCGCTGGAACTTCGAGAAGTTCGTGGTGGGCCGCGATCCCGCCGGCGATGGTCGCCCCTCGATCGTCCGCTTCCGTTCGGTGGTCGAGCCGGACGACCCGGCGCTGCGGGCCGCCATCGAGGCGGTGCTCCCCGCCTGAGGTCGTGCTCGCCTGAGGCCGTCCTCCCGGCCTGACGCGATTCTCTCCGGTCGCGGTGACCTCGCGCCCTCGCGCCCCTGCGGCCGCGCGGCCGTGCGAAGAGCGGGATCGCGCGATCCCGCTCTTGACAGATCATCGAGCAGTCTCTAGGTTGATTAGTGAAGTAATGAACCAGTGGGGTTGAAGTGATCCCGCAGAGCCCCGAGAAGAGGTGACACGTGTTCGACGACTCCCGACCCATCTTCCAGCAGCTCGCCGATCGCATCATCGGTGACATCCTGCGGGGCCGCTACGCGGAGGGTCAGCAGGTGCCGTCGACCAACGAGCTGTCGGGCTTCCTGCGCATCAACCCCGCGACGGCGGGGAAGGCGCTCGGGCTGCTGGTGGACCGGGGGATCCTCGAGAAGCGCCGCGGCATCGGCATGTTCGTCGCCGAGGGGGCGAAGGATCGCCTCACCCGGGAGCGCCAGGAGCACTTCGTCCACGACTTCGTCCAACCGCTCTTGGCGGAGGCGGCGGCGCTCGGACTGGACCGGTCCGAGCTGATCCGCCTCATCGACGCCGAGACTCCGACACCGAGAGAGATGTAGGACATCATGAACATCGCCATCGAGACCCGAGGGCTGACCCGGGTGCACGCCGAGACCCGTGCGCTCGACGACGTCACCCTGCAGATCCGCGCGAACACGATCACCGGCCTGCTCGGCCGGAACGGCGCGGGCAAGACCACGTTCATGTCGCTCGCCACGGCGCAGGATCGACCCACCTCCGGCGAGGTGCGCGTCTTCGGGGAGCAGCCGTTCGAGCACGGCAGCGTGCTGGAGCGCCTCTGCTTCATCCGCGACAACCAGCGCTACCCCGACGACTACAAGCTGAAGCACGCGCTGCGGGCGGCCCGCATCTTCTACCCCGAATGGGATCAGGCGTTCGCCGACGAGCTCGTCGCGATGTTCCGGATCCCCGAGAAGACGGTCGTGAAGAAGTTCTCGCGCGGCCAGTTCTCGGCGCTCGGCATCGTGCTCGGCCTCGCTTCCCGGGCCCCGATCACCTTCTTCGACGAGCCGTACCTCGGACTCGACGCCACCGCCCGCAGCTACTTCTACGACGTGCTGCTGCGCGACTACAACGCGCACCCGAGGACCATCGTGCTCTCGACCCACCTGATCGACGAGATGGACAAGCTGCTCGAGCACGTCGTGATCCTCGACCGAGGCCGCGTCGTGCAGAGCGCGGACGTGGAGGACCTCCGCGGGTCGGCCCACCAGGTCTCGGGCCGAGAGGCCGACGCCGAACGCTACGCCATCGGCCGCCGCGTCCTGCGGCGGCACCGCATGGGCGGTCTCGTGAGCCTCGTAATAGAGGGGCGGCTGACGGCTGAGGATCGCGCCGCGGCCGCGGCCGCCGACCTGGATCTCGGCACCGTCGGCCTCCAGGATCTCGTGGCGGCCTACGGCGCCGCCGAACCCGACGCGGACTCCGCTGCGGAGCCCGTCGGCGAACCGTTCGCGGGCAACGAGCCGACCGCGGACCGCGCACCGAAGGAGGCACGCTCATGAACCGCACGCTCAAGGTGGCCCGGCTGCACCTCAACAAGCCGATGTCGATGCTCGGCGTCCCCGCCCAGATCCTCGTCTTCGTGCTGATCGTCAGCGCGATCATCTCGTTCGCCCTCCAGCGCGCGGGCCTCGACCCGAACTCGCCCGAGTACGCGGTCGGCGCGCGCGGGAACGCGGGCATGGTCTGGTCGCTCCCCGGCTTCCTCATCTACTACGGCGTGCAGGCCGTCGCGACGACGCTGCCGTTCGCGCTCGCCCTCGGGGCGACCCGTCGCGCGCACGTGCTCGGCACAGCCCTCGCGAACCTGCTGCTCTCCGCGTACGTGGCGGTGATCATGCTCGTGCTGCTCTGGCTCGAGCTCGCGACGGATCACTGGTTCTTCGGCGTCTACGCGCTCGACAACTACGCGCTCGGATCCGGCGATCCGTGGACCCTCGTCATCACCGTGTTCATCGGGGTGTTCGTCTGCACCAGCATCGGCGGCGCGTTCGGCGCCGTGTGGGTGCGCTACGGAGGCAAGGGCCCGACCGTCGTGGCGATCGTGCTGGGTCTCGTCCTCGCCGTGCTGATCCTGATCTTCGTGCCGCAGGCCGCCGAGATCATCGCCGCGACGACGCCGACGATGCTGGCGGGCGTCGGGATCGGGATCGCGCTGGTGGCGCTGCTCGGCACGTGGGCGTGCATGCGCCGCACCGCCGTGCGGTAGGCAGCACCGTGCGGGAGGCCGGGCGGCCTCCGACCGGTGATCCTGCCGTGTGATCCGGTTGGAGGCGGCGGGCGCTTACAGGCCGGCGTCGCGGTAGTGCGACGAGAGCTTCTGGTACTCGAAGGCGTTGCTGCGGACGCGCTCGGCCATCTCCGGACCCATCGGGCCGCGATCCTTCGCCGGTACGCCGGCGACCAGGTGCCCGGCCGCGATCTCCTGCCCCTCCAGCACGAGGGCACCGGCGGCGACGAAGCCACCCTCGCCGACCACCGAGCGGTTCAGCAGTTTCGCGCCCATGCCGATGAGGCTGCCCGCGCCGATCGTGGCGCCGTGGATCAGCGCCAGATGGCCGACGCCCACGTTGTCGCCGATGATCGCCGGGATGTCGGTGTCGGTGTGCACCACGACGTTGTCCTGCAGGTTGCTGCCCGCGCCGAGTTCGATGCGGTCCATGTCGCCGCGGAGCACGGCGCCGAACCAGACGCTCGCACCCGGGCCGATGCGCACCTTGCCGATGATGGTCGCGTTCGGAGCGATCCACGCCGTCGGATCGATCTCGGGGTGGACGCCGTCGTAGGGGAGGATGAGAGCCATGACTCCACTGTAACGAGGCGGGGTCGATCGCGGGGCGGGCGACGTTTGTCGGTGGTCGTCGGTAGTGTCATTGACAGACGAACCGGCCGAGGCCGGCCTCATGGAACGGGGAGCATATGGAAACGCTGCTGACGGTCATCGCGGTGGTCAACCTGCTGATCGCCATCGCGGTGCTCATCTTCGTGCTGCGGGTGCGCGGTGCGGGGCGCGGCGACGACGGATCGGCCCGCGCGCTCGAGGCGCTGGTGCGCGAGGAGCTGCAGCGGCAGAGCGGTGAGATCCGGCGCGAGCAGCAGGAGCAGCGCTCGGAGCTGAGCCAGATGCTGCGCACGACGAGCGACGCGCAGACCGGCGAGCTGGCGCGTGAGCGCGAAGTCCGCGCGGTGGCGCACCGCGAGCTGAGCGAGACCCTCGGCAAGTCCCACTCCGAACTGAAGGGCACCCTCGAGCAGCGTTTCGACGTGCTGCGCCAGGAGAACGAGGCGAAGCTCGAGCAGATGCGGGTGGCGGTCGACGAGAAGCTGCAGGGCACGCTGAAGGCCTCGCTCGACGAGAACGCGAAGCGGATCCAGGCGCTGACCGACGCGAACGAGACGAGGCTCGCCGAGCTGCGCAAGACGCTGGGCGACGAGCTCGAGAAGCTGCGCCAGGGCAACGAGGCGAAGCTCGAGAAGATGCGCGAGACCGTCGACGAGAAGCTGCAGGGCACCCTCGAGAAGCGGTTGGGGGAGTCGTTCAAGCTCGTCAGCACCCAGCTCGAACAGGTGCAGAAGGGGCTGGGCGAGATGCAGACGCTCGCCTCCGACGTCGGCGGGCTGAAGCGCGTGCTGACCAACGTGAAGAACCGCGGCGGCTGGGGCGAGGTGCAGCTGGCGCGGCAGCTGGAGGACATGCTGAGCCCCGAGCAGTACGCCGAGAACGTGGCCATCAGGCCGGACACGGCCGAGCGGGTCGAGTTCGCGGTGAAGCTGCCCGGGCGCGGATCCGATGGCGGCGTCGACGACCAGCCGGTGTGGCTGCCGATCGACTCGAAGTTCCCGCAGGAGGACTACGAGCGGCTGCTCGCGGCCCAGGAGTCGGGCGAGAAGCCGTTGATCGACGCCGCCAGTCTGGCCGTCGAGCGCGCGATCGTGCAGCAGGCCAAGACCATCGCCGACAAGTACATCGCGCCGCCCTTCAGCACCGACTTCGCGATCATGTACCTGCCGACCGAAGGCCTCTTCGCCGAGGTCGTGCGACGGCCCGGCCTTGCGAGCCGGTTGCAGAACGAGTTCCACATCACGGTCGCCGGGCCGTCGGTGCTGATGTCGCTGCTGAACAGCCTCCAGCTCGGCTTCCGCACGCTCGCCATCGAGCAGCGCAGCAGCGAGGTCTGGAAGGTGCTGAGCGCGGCCAAGCTCGAGTTCCAGAAGTACGGCCAGGTCTGGGAGAAGCTGGGCAAGCAGCTGCAGACCGCCCAGAACACGGTGAGCGAGGCCGGTCGGCGCACGCGCGCGGTCGAGCGCAAGCTCCGGGACGTCGAGACCCTCGAGATCGGCGGCAGCGAAGGCGCGCTGCTCGACGAGATGCTGCCCGAGCTCGAGGAGTCCGTAGCGGGAGACGACCTCGCGGCCGCTACGCCGGACGGAAGCCCGTCGTAGCGGGCGGCGGGGCGTGCCGGATCATCAGATGCCGGGTCACCGAGTAGTCGAGCAGTGGTTCGATCGACATGTCCTTTCCGAAACCGGATCCCTTGACCCCGCCGTGCGGGGCCTCCGACGCGATCGGCAGATGATCGTTGATCCAGGTCACGCCGACGTCGAGGCCGTGGCTCACCCGGATCGCCCGTGAGACGTCCCGGGTCCAGATCGAGGACGCCAGGCCGTAGGCGCTGTCGTTCGCGAGCTCCAGCGCATCCGCCTCGCCGTCGAACGGGAGCGCGACCAGCACCGGCCCGAACACCTCGCCCTGCACGATCTCCGAGCTCTGCGCGGCGTCCACGACGAGGGTCGGCGGGTAGAAGTTCCCCCGCCCCTCCGGGACCACGCCGCCCGTGAGCACCCGCGCCCCCGCCTCCACCGCCCGGCTCACGAAGCCGTGCACGCGGTCCCGGTGCGCGGCGGTGATGAGCGGGCCGAGATGCGTGTCCGGATCCTCGGGCGGCCCCACCACGATCTGCTCCAGCTTCGTCTGCAGCGCGGCGACCCCCTCGTCGAAGCGCTCGCGCTGCAGGTAGACCCGGGTCGCCGCCGTGCAGTCCTGACCCGTGTTGTAGGTCGCGCCCAGCGCGATCGCATGCGCCATCGCGTCGATGTCGGCATCCTCGAACACCAGCACCGGCGCCTTGCCCCCCAGCTCGAGATGCACCCGCTTCACGCCCTCCACGGCCCCGCGCATCACCGCCTTCCCGGTAGCGGTCGACCCCGTCACGCTGACCATGTCGACCAGCGGATGCGTCACCAGCGCCTCGCCGACGTCGGCGCCGCCCGTCACCACGCTCAGGACACCCGCGGGAACACCCGCCTCGAGCGCCAGCTCCGCGAGCCGCAGCGTCGTGCGCGGAGTCATCGGGGCCGGCTTCAGCACGACCGCGTTGCCAGCCGCCAGCGCCGGCCCGGCCTTCCACAGCGCCATGATCAGCGGGAAGTTCCACGGCGCGATCCCCGCCACCACGCCGACCGGGCGGCGGGTGAGCACCGAGGTGTAGCCCTCGCTGAAACGTCCCGCCCCGGTGCCGTCGAGGGAGCGGGCGGCACCCGCGAAGAAGCGCAGATTGTCCGCCGCGAACGGGATCTCGCCGTCGTGGATCGTGGTGAAGGGCACGCCGCGCTCCTCCACCTCCATCCGAGACAGCTCGGCCGCATCGCGCTCGATCAGGTCGGCGAGGCGCAGCAGCACGAGTGCACGCGCACCCGGGGTCGTGTCGCCCCAGGCCGGCTGCGCCTCGCGGGCGCGCCGCACCGCGACATCC
>NZ_JBHSRW010000105.1:0-8153 GCF_042659205.1 Leucobacter soli | reverse complement strand
GAAGTTCAGGGTCGTATTTGCTTGGCATCGTAGTTCCATCCTTATATAAAGATCGGAACTGAAACCAGGCCAATTCACTCTCTACGAAACTCGACACTTGACAACCAGCTCGCAACGGCTCACGCATCCAACCGGTCACTGGCATTCGATAACGGCTGACCGAATTGCCTGGCAAACCACGCCTTGCAACATAACCCTTGAGCGGGGCGGCAGAGCTGATCAATAAGGGAGAGGTTCAAACCGAATCAAGCGCACTTACTCTTGTTCAAGGTTTGAACCTCTCCCATTTGGGGTGGCTAACGGGACTTGAACCCGCGACCACCGGCACCACAAGCCGGTGCTCTACCAACTGAGCTATAGCCACCATGCTGTCCAACGGGCCGGGGCCCGAAAGGCAACCCCACGATCATATCCCATCCCGAGCCTCAACGCCCAACCGCCGCGAGCGGGAGCTTCTCCGCGTCGCGTGCAGGCGCCGCGGTCGGACTGGGTAGCCTGGGAAGCATGCTCTTCGTCGCCGGTGTCGTCGCGCTGAACCTCTACGCCATCGCCCTCGTCCTGCTCCGCGCAGCGGTGTACCGCACGCGCCTCTACCGGCCGATGCTCTGGAACGTCTGGCTCTCGGTCCTGCCGATCCTGATCCTCATCCTCGGCATGCTCCTCGCCGCGCTGGTCGGGCAGATCGACGGACGCCTTGCGCCTCCCGCCCTCGTCCTCTCCGGCATCGTCTGGCTGCTGCTCCTGCCGAACGCCGGCTATCTCATCACCGAACTCAACCTGTCGCACCGCGACGAGGACGATCCGGTGCCGCTCTGGTACGACCTGATCCTCGGGATCACGCTCGCCATGTCGGGAGTGGTGAACACGGTCGTCAACGTGCTCCTCGTGCACGTCTTCGTGTCGCTCGCCGTCTTCGGCGACGAGGTCGCAGCGGTCAACCGCCCGGAGTCCTGGATCGCGGTCGCCGCGGTGCTGCTCCTGCTGGGCTTCGGCATGTACCTCGGCAGGTACCTCCGCCTCAACAGCTGGGACGTGCGGCATCCGGTGGCATTCGCCCGCAAGGCGGCGGCCCATTTCAGGATCCGCGGAAACCTCCTCGCCTGCGTCGGCTTCAGTCTCACGTACGCCCTCTTCATCGGCCTCATCTATGTGATCATCGCCGGGCTGGTGCTCGGCACGTTCGAGGCGCTCGAGGCCGTCCGGGCGAGCGCGTGAGCCTGCGACCGGCCCCGCACCCGAGCCGAATCCAGAGCCGAATCCCGGGCCGCACCCCGCCCCGCTGTGTAGGGTGAGAACATGCTCAGCGTCACTCTTGAGGAGTTCGAGGCCCTCGTCTCCGAGGGGATCGACAGTCTTCACGAAGGCATGCTCGCCGAGCTCGACAACGTCATCTTCCTGGTCGAGGATCTGCCGCCGGACGGCAGCGACATCCTCGGCGTCTACGAGGGGTTCTCACTCGCCGAGCGCGGCGTCTACGGATACGGCGAACAGCCGGATCGGATCATCCTCTTCCGCGAGAACCTGCTCGATCACTGCCGCGACCTGGACGAGCTCGTCCGCGAGATCCGGGTCACGCTCGTGCACGAGATCGCGCACTTCTACGGCCTGAGCGAGGATCGCATCCACGAGCTGGGGTGGGGCTGATGATCGCATCCACGGAGACCACGAGGCAGGAGCAGCTCGACGCCGACCGAGCACCGGACATCGCCCCCGATCACGGCTGGCAGACGGTGGTGTGGGACGACCCGGTGAACCTCATGTCGTACGTGACCTACGTGTTCCAGCAGCACTTCGGCTTCGAACGCGCGCACGCCGAGCGCCTCATGATGCAGGTCCACGAGGCGGGCAGCGCGGTCGTCGCGGAGGGTCCGCGCGAGGCGATGGAGCTCCACGTCGAGGCGATGCACGGCTACGGCCTCTGGGCGACGGTGCGGCAGGCGGGGGCGTCATGAGGCTGATCCCGATGCCGGAGGGTGCGCTGCAACTGCATCTCGATTTCGATGAGGCCCACCTGCTCGGCCAGCTGGTCGGGCAGCTGATCGACCTGCTCCGCAGCCACAGCGGCACCGCGCTCGATCCGGATCCGCTCTTCGCGAGCCTCGAAGTCGGCGGCACCGAGGCTCCGCCCGACGACCCAGCGCTCGCCCGTCTCTTCCCCGACGCCTACGAGGGCGCGAGCGATGCTTCGCAGTTCCGCCGGGTCACCGAGCAGGGTCTGATCAACCGCAAGATGCAGGATGCGCTCGAGGTGAGCGGCGCGCTCGGGATCGGCGCATTCTCCGAGGAGGACGCCGATGCGGCGCCGGTCGAGGTCGACGTCACCGAGTCGTCCCTGCCCGCCTGGGTACGGACCCTCACCGCGCTGCGCCTTGCGATCGCGGCGAGGCTCGGGCTGCAGGAGGAGGGCGACCATTCCCGTTTGAGCGACGACGAGGTGACCCGCGGCACGGTGCTGATCTACGATTGGCTGGCCGCGATCCTCGACTCGCTGCTGCGGATGGGACGGGCCGAGTAGCTTCGCTTCGCACCGCCGTCGATGCGGGTCGGCGATGCAGAAGCGATGATGCGGAAGCGACGGTGCCGGCGTGGCGATGCGACCGCGGCCGTCGATCCGGATCCGGCGCGCCCGGATCTCAGACCGGGTCCTCGAGCGATCGCGGATCGACGACGTCCCGTCGCGGCTCGAGCAGCCTGGCCGAGGTGAGCCCCTCTCTTCCGAAGCGCCCGCGCACCTCGTCCACGGCCTGATCGAGCGCCCGCCAGCCCTCGTCATCGCTCCACAGCGCGGCGGGGTCGCTGCCGGCCGGGACGAGCTGCTCCGCCCGCACCCCGATGAGCCGCACCGGCCGAGGTGTCCGTTCCGGCGTGCCGCCCAGGCTCTCGAAGAGCTCCTTCGCGGTGAGGTAGATGCGCTGCGTCGCGTTGGTCGCCTCGCCGAGGGTGCGGGATCGGCTCACGGTCTCGAAGTCGAGGTAGCGCACCTTGATCGCGATCGTGCGGGCGTCGAGCCCGCTCCTCCGCAGCCGCTCCCCCGTGCGGGTGGCGAGGCGCAGCAGTTCGCGCTCGAGCACCGCCCGATCGCTCTGATCCACGGCGAAGGTCTCCTCGTGCCCGATGCTCTTCTCTGCCCGTTCGGTCTCCACCTCGCGGGCATCGCGTCCGTTCGCGAGCTCGTGCAGGCGTTCGGCATTCGCGTTGCCGACGATGCGGCGCAGGCTGTCGACCGGTTCGTTCGCGAGGTCGCCCACCGTGCGGATGGCGCGCGAGTGCAGCGACCTCGCCGTCGCACCGCCCACGCCCCAGATCGCCTCGACCGGCAGGGGATGCAGGAACTCGAGCGTCCGCTCGGGCCGGATCTCGAGCACGCCGTCCGGCTTGGCGCGCTGCGATGCGAGCTTGGCGACGTGCTTGGTGCTCGCGAGGCCGACGGATGCCGGCAGGCCGGTCTGTTCGCGCACGCGGGCGCGCAAGAGCTGCGCGATGGTCGTGGGCGGGCCGAAGAGCCGGATCGAGCCGGCGACGTCGAGGAACGCCTCGTCGATGCTGAGCGGTTCGACGAGAGGGGTGAACTCGCGGAAGATCCGCATCACCTCGCGCGAGGCCGCGCGGTACTTCGTGAAGTCGGGGTCGATGAGGACGAGGTGCGGGCAGAGCTGCTTGGCGCGCGCCACTGGCATGGCCGAGCGCACGCCGAACCTGCGGGCCTCGTAGCTGGCGCTCGAGACCACCGAACGGCCGGTGTCATGGGCGACCGCGGTCGCCCGGCCGCGCAGCTCCGGCCGGTCGAGCAGTTCGACCGACACGTAGAACGAATCCATGTCGACATGCAGGATCGACGCCTCGTCCCGCTCACCGGTTCCGCTCATGACTCCATCTCAGCACATCCGCGCCGGTCCCCGAAGAGTCGGCGACCGTGCGGCGACCCGCATTTCCGCGTGTTCTCCGCGGCTCGGGTCGGTACGCGGGTGAGTACGCGGGGCCGGTGCGCAGAGCCGAGCCGGAGGATCAGCGCGGCAGGATCAGCACGCGGGGTCCAGGTCGAGCGCACGTCGGACGGTCCCGTCAAGAGCCGCATGGCCCGCGTCGGAGGGGTGCACCCGATCCGCCGCGAGCAGGCCCCAGGGATCCGGCCCGGTGATGCCGGCGTTCCGGAACCATCCCGAGACATCGACCTGGATGCGTCGCTCGGGATCCTCCGCGGACACCTGGGTCATCGCCTTCCGGTACGCGCTCCACGGCCAGGCGGTGACCTCCGGCCGCATCCGCTGATGCGGGTGCACCAGCACATGGATCGGCTCGTTTCCCGCCATGTGCGCGTCGATGTACTCGATCGACGCACGGAGGCCGTCGATGTATTCGCCAGCAGGGTCGCGATTCAGCCGATAGTCCATCGCCCCGACGACGTGCATCACGATGTCGGGTTCGAGTTCGATGACGTCCGTCATCCGACTCGGAGGTTCGCTGAAGAGGTAATCCTCCGAGGAGCTCGCGCTCTTCGCCGCGTTGACGACGTGGATGCCCGCCGTCTCGCGAGGATCGGCCCACCCGCGCTCGGGCTGGCGGAGCACTGGCAGGGCGGGTCCGCCCGAAAGGTCGTAGTCGGCGGAGAGCGCTGCGGCGAAGCGGTTGAGCCAGCGCGACTGCACCGTGGTCGCCCCGCTGCCGAAGGTGGTCGACGATCCCGCGGCGACGATCACGACCGGTTCGTCGGCGCTGGCGTCGAGGCGTTCGTGGAGCGAGGCCCGCGCGTCTGCCGTCCCGGCGAGCGGCTGGGTGCAGACGGACGGGGCGGTTCCTCGGATGCTGACCCGGTTGCTGACGGGCCGGGTCGCGGTCTTCTGCGCCGCCCGGACCACCCGGTAGACCTCGCGCTCCGGCCCCGCCCAGACCGTGAACGAGAAGCGGCCGCGGGCATCGGGCTCAGCCGTCTTCACCTTCGCCCAGGAGGATCCTTCGCGGCGCTGCAGCATCACCCGCACTCCGTGCCGGATCGGCCGGACCCGACCCTCGATGAAGGTCCGGCCGACGGGCGCGCCTTCGGTCGTCTTCGCGATCTGGATGGTCGAGACCGTTCGCACCCGAATCGTCAGGGTCTTCGATCGCGTCGTGGTCTTCTTGCCAGAGGCATCGGAGGCGGAGGCGATCACTCGGAATCGGATCGCACCGGATGCCTTCCGCTTGACCGTCGCGCGGAACACCCGTTCGGAGCTCCGCTTCAACGTCTTGACCGTCACCCACTTACCGCTGCGCCGCTCCTGGAGCCGCACGCTCGGCCGGGTCGGGAACCCGGTGATCTTCGCCGTGATCCTGACCTTCGCGCCCGGGTTCACGTACCGCTTGCTCGTCGACGCGACGATCTTGCGGCCGTTCGCCGAGCCGGTGGCCCCGAAGATCGCCGCATCAGAACCCGCAGTCGACTCGACGGCGCCGGTCACCCGTGGAGCCTCGACCTCGGCGAGGTGCTCGACGGCCGGTGCCGGGCTCGCGTCGAGCGGCGCCGATGTCAGCACGAGCGCGAGCAGCAGGAGCCCGGTGAGCAGGCTGCGTAACGACACTGCGAACACCCTCGTCAGACCCCTGCGCGCTCCAGCACGAGCTCGCGCACGCGCGCCGCGTCCGCCTGGCCCCGCATCGCCTTCATCACGGCGCCGATCACCGCACCGGCGGCCTGCACCTTGCCGTCCCGGATCTTCGCGAGCACGTCCGGCTGCTCGGCGAGCGCGGCATCCACGGCCTCGATGAGCGCACCGTCATCGGAGACGATCGCGAGCCCGCGGGCCTCGACGATCTCCTGCGCGGTGCCCTCGCCGGCGATGATGCCCTGGATGACCTGACGCGCGAGCTTGTCGTTCAGCGCGCCCGCATCCACCAGCTCGACGACCGAGGCCACCTGGGCCGGCGTGATGAGATCCGCGGGCGCCGTCGAGCGCTCGTTCGCGAGGCGGGCGATCTCGCCGGTCCACCACTTGCGCGCCGTCTGCGGCGGCACCTCTGCCGCGACCGTCGCCGCGATCGTGTCGAGCAGCCCCGCGTTGACGACGTCGCGGAACTCGAGCGCGCTGAAGCCCCACTCCTCGCGCAGCCGGCGCCGGCGCACGGTCGGGTGCTCGGGCAGTCCGGCCCGCAGCTCCTCGACCAGTTCGCGCGAGGGCATCATCGGGGCGAGGTCGGGCTCCGGGAAGTACCGGTAGTCGTCGGCATCGCTCTTCGGCCGGCCGGGCGAGGTCTCCCCCGTGTCCTCGTGCCAGTGCCGGGTCTCCTGGGTGATAGTCCCGCCTCCGGCGAGGATCTGCGCCTGGCGCTGGATCTCGAAGCGCACCGCCTTCTCCACGGAGCGGAGCGAGTTCACGTTCTTCGTCTCGGTGCGCGTGCCGAGCACGCTCATCCCCGCACCCTCGTTGCCGCGCGGCCGGAGCGACACGTTCGCGTCGCAGCGCAGGTTGCCGCGCTCCATCCGCGCGTCCGAGATCCCGAGCGCGATCACGAGCTCGCGGATCGTCGCCACGTATGCGGCAGCGATCTCGGGGGTGTCGGCCTCGCCGCCGAAGACCGGTCGGGTCACGATCTCGACGAGCGGTACACCGGCACGGTTGTAGTCGACCAGCGAGTACTCGGCGCCCTGGATTCGTCCGGTCGAGCCGCCGATGTGGTTCAGCTTGCCCGCGTCCTCCTCCATGTGCGCGCGCTCGATCGGCACGTGCACGACCCGACCCGACTCGAGCTCGATCTCGACCGAGCCGTCGAAGGCGATCGGATCGTCGTACTGCGAGATCTGATAGTTCTTCGACATGTCGGGGTAGAAGTAGTTCTTACGGGCGAAGCCCGAGACCTCGGCGATCTCGCAGCCGAGCGCGAGGCCCAGGCTGATCGAGTAGCGCACCGCTTGCTCGTTCACGACGGGCAGCGAACCCGGCAGGCCGAGGCAGACCGGAGTCAGGTTGGTGTTCGGGTCGGATCCGAAGGCGTTCGGCGCCGAACTGAACATCTTCGTCGTCGTGTTCAGCTCGACGTGCACCTCGAGGCCGATCACCGGCTCGAAGAGCTCCAGCGCCTTGTCGAAATCCATCACCTTGGTCTTGGCCATCAGCGCGCCCCTCCCTGCTGGGCAGTGTGTGCAGCGTCGAACGCGGGGCTCTGCTTCCAGAACGCCCGCCCGTCGCGATCCTCGATGAGCCGCTCGATCGCGGCGCCGGCGCGGTAGAGCCGCGCGTCCTCGAACGCGGGTGCCAGCAATTGCAGGCCGACCGGCAGGCCGTCCTCCTCCGCCACGCCGACCGGCAGGCTGAGGCCCGGGATCCCGGCGAGGTTCGCGGGGATCGTCGTGGCGTCGTTCAGGTAGTCCTGCATGGGGTCGCCCGCATGCTCGCCGAGCTTCCACGCGGTCGTGGGGGCGGTCGGCGAGGCGATCACGTCGACCTGCGCGAAGGCGTTCGCGAAGTCGCGCTGGATCAGCGTGCGCACCTTCTGCGCGCTGCCGTAGTAGGCGTCGTAGTAACCGGCCGAGAGCGCGTAGGTTCCGAGGATGATGCGTCGCTTCACCTCGGCGCCGAACCCGACCTCGCGGGTCGCGCTCATCACGTCCTCGACCGTGCCGCCGCCGTCGGGCGTGACGCGCAGGCCGAAGCGCACCGAGTCGTACTTCGCGAGGTTGCTCGATGCCTCCGCGGGCAGGATCAGGTAGTAGGCGGCGACGGCGTACTCGAAGTGCGGGGCGTCGATCTCGACGATCTCCGCGCCCTGGGCGGTCAGCAGCGCGAGCGCCTCGTCGAAGCGCGCCTTCACGCCGGGCTGCACCCCGTCGAGCATGAGCTGCCTCACCACGCCGACGCGCAGGCCGCGCAGCGAGTCGTCCGCGACGCCGTCCCTGGCGGCGGCGGCCATCGAGGGCCATTCGTGCCGCAGCGAGGTCGAATCGTGGTGGTCGTGCCCGGCGATCACGTCGTGCAGCAGAGACGTGTCGAGCACGGTTCGAGCGCACGGGCCGATCTGGTCGAGCGAGGACGCGAGGGCGATGGCGCCGTAGCGGCTCACGCCGCCGTAGGTCGGCTTGGCGCCTACGGTGCCGGTGAGAGCGGCGGGTTGCCGGATCGAGCCGCCCGTGTCGCTGCCGAGCGCGAGGGGCGTCTCGAAGGCGCCGACGGCGACGGCCGAGC
>NZ_JBHSRW010000104.1:0-8197 GCF_042659205.1 Leucobacter soli | reverse complement strand
CGCGATCGTGTACCGGGCCGCGGTCGTCCTGAACGGAGTGATCGCCTGGCTCAACTATTTAACAGACACACCCTAGTCGACGCCCGCGGCCTCGGCGCGGCTGACGAGCGACTGCCAGTAGCTCGCCCGGAACAGCTCGTCCGGCCTCGCTCCGGGCTCGCGCCAAGCGGCCGGGTGCCAGCCGGCGCCGTCCAGTGCCACGCCGACGGTGAAGGACGCAACATCACTCTGCGTTATGGGAGACATGCCGGTAGTTTATGTATAACGCATGCGCCCATCACTTCATGTGACGAAGCGTGACGCAGCCCGACACGCACTCGCACATTGATATCGGAGCGCCTCCCCCGACACATCAATGAGTCAGCGAGTACGCACGCGCTCTGGCTCTCGCGGCCGACTCCGACGAATCCCACCAGCCGGGCCGCCCCCGACGACGATCCTCTTCACCACCGCTTCGAAGCCGGTCGCCGTCTCTACGGACCCGAACTCTTCACCTAGGTCATGGTGCGAGGAAACCAGCGTACAAGTGGAGTTCTCCACTTCAACGAAGTGGATTTTCCCACTTATCGAAGTATGGATCTATCCACCTGACTCACTGAGCGGGCGCTCGCCATTCGCTTCCAGCAGGAAGCAGATTACGAGCGGCGTGCCCGAGGCGACGGCCAGCCGCCAGCTCGCCGATCACCCCATCGGCGAGCTAACGCGCACGCCGCAGCTGAGATCCCGCCGCAGCCAGCATCACTCCGAGGCCGGCCGCAAAAGCAGCAACCCCATAGGCGAGCACCGAGGTCATGAGCGAGGTTCGCAATGCCGCCGCAGCCGAGAGCGTCTCACTCTGCTGCTTCAATCGCTGCTCCTCGTCGCTGCCCTTCTCGACCTTACGCAGTGCGTCGCTCACGTCCGAGAAAGTCCGCCCTCCCGCGATCCGCTCGGCGTTGCCCTTGATCGCTTCCGACTGCGCGAACGCTGTCATCGGATCCTGTACGCGCTTGCCGGGGAGGAAGGGCGCGTGATCGGGCACGGTGATGTTCTCGTCGCGCAACTGCCTCGTGACCACACCCCACGCACTCGCTCCCGCCGCAACGAGAATCGATCCCGCAGCGATGGCAAGACCGCCGACTCGACGAAACTCAGGGGCAGAATACGACCGATTCATCGCGAGTCCTTCACTTTCGACAACGGGCAGCGGCGTCACGAGCCGCAGTTTACCGCCTCGTAATTCCGGTCAACCCGAGACGGCGCCCACGCATCGCGGCTACTCTCCGCGCGAGATCCGCGTCATCTCGTCGCGCGGCACGACCTTGACGCGCGTGCGCCCCTCGGCCTCGCCGAGGCCGAGCTCGTGCTCGTCGAGACGCTGCCACCCCTCGACCGTCGTGTAGGGCACCTCGCGAGCCGAGAGCAGCGCCGGTATCGCCGCGGGATCCGACTCGGCCGGGCTCCACCAGGAGTCGCGATCCTCCAGCAGGCACTCGAGCGTCTCCATGGCATCGCTCTTCGTGTGCCCGATGAGGCCGACCGGGCCGCGCTTGATCCAGCCGGTCGCGTAGACGCCCGGTACCGGCTCGCCGTGGGCGTCGTGCACACGGCCCTGCACGTTCGGGATCACGCCCCGACGATCGTCGAACGGGATCTCGTCGAGCGGCGACCCGAAGTAGCCGACGGCACGATAGAGCGACTGCAGCGGGACCACCTCGAACTCGCCGGTATCGACCACGCCTCCCTCGCCGTCGGGCGCGGTGCGCTCCACCTTCAGGCCCGCGACCCGGCCGGCGTCGTCCGTGACGACCTCGACCGGCTTCGACCAGAAGTGCAGGTGCAGGCGGCGCGACGCCGGCTCCGTCTCGCCCGCCTCCCGCGCGCGCTGATCCTCGCGCCACTTGTTCATGATCCGCGAGATCACGACGATCTGCTTGTTCTTCATCAGCGTCTCGTCGACGTACGGATCGTCGAGATCGAAGTCGCGCTCATCGATCACCATGTCGACGTCGCGCACCTCGCCCAGCTCGCGCAGCTCGAGCGGCGTGAACTTCACGTAGGCGGGGCCGCGGCGGCCGAAGAGGTGCAGCTCCTGGATGGGGTTCGCCTTGAGCCCCTCGTACACGTTGGCGGGGATCTCGGTAGGGAGCAGGTCGTCCGCGTGCTTGATCAGCATGCGGGAGATATCGAGGCCCACGTTGCCGTTGCCGACCACGCCGACCTGCTCCGCCTCGAGCGGCCAGGTGCGAGGCACGTCGGGATGCCCGTCGAACCAACTGACGAAGTCCGCGGCGCCGTACGATCCCTCGGCATCGATCCCCGGGATGTCCAGCGAGGCGTCGCGGATCGCGCCCGTGGCGAAGATCACCGCGTGGTAATGGCGCTTGAGGTCGTCGAGCGAGAGATCCTGGCCGTAGCGGACGTTGCCGAAATACCTGATGTCGCCCCGGTCGAGCACCTCGCGCAGCGCGGTGATGATGCCCTTGATCCGCGGATGGTCGGGTGAGACGCCGTAGCGCACCAGTCCGTAGGGGGCCGGCAGCTGCTCGAAGAGGTCGATCTCGACCTCGAAGTCCCGTTCCGCCTTGATCAGCAGGTCGGCCGCGTAGATCCCGGCCGGGCCGGCTCCGACGATCGCCAGTCGCATCTTCTCCATACCGCTCCGGGTCATCCTTCCCTCGACACAATCGATTCGGCCATGCGTTCCAGACCGCGCCGCACCTGCGAGGCCGGCAGCGCCGCCAGCGCGGACACCGCTTCGGCCGCCCAGCGCCGGGGCTCCGCCTCGGTCTCGTCGGTGACCTCATGGGCGCGGAGGGCCTCCACCTCGGGATCGAGGATCGCAGGATCCTCCCCCTCCGCGATCCGCGCCACGCCCTCGGCGATCCGCTCGCACAGCTCCGCGGCCGCGAGGTCGCCCGACCTCGACCGATCCTGCAGCAGCAGCAGCGGCATCGTCACGACCCCGGCGCGCAGGTCGGTGCCGGCCCGCTTGCCGGTCTGCTCCGCCTTCGGCGAGAGGTCGATCACGTCGTCGATCAGCTGGAAGGCCACGCCGATCCGCTCACCGTACTCCGTCACGGCATCGGCGTACTCCCGCGGCGCATCCGAGAAGATCACGCCCATGCGCGCGGCTGTAGAGATCAGCGCGCCCGTCTTGTCGGCGAGCACCTGCAGGTAGTGCTGCATGGGATCCTCACCCGGCCGAGGGCCGACGGTCTCATGCAGCTGCCCGAGGCAGAGGCGCTCGAAGGTCTGCGCCTGCAGCAGGATCGCCTCCTCGCCCATGCCCGAGACGAGCGTCGATGCGCGCGCGAAGAGCAGATCCCCGGCGAGGATCGCGACCGAGTTCGACCACACCGTCTGCGCGGCGGGCACCCCGCGGCGCAGACGCGCATCGTCCATGACGTCGTCGTGGTAGAGGGAGGCGAGGTGCGTGATCTCGACCGCCTGCGCGGCGCGGCGCACCGTCTCGTTCGGGCCGTTGCCGAGCTCGCTCGTGAGAAGCGTGAGCATGGGCCGGATCCGCTTCCCTCCGGCCTCGGCGAGATAGCGGGCCGGCGCGTCCGCGACGTCGGAGGCGAAGCGCAGATGCTCGAGCAGGCCCTGCTCGATGAGCGCGAGCTGCTCCTGCATGCGCTTCGCGGCCCGACGGTCGGAGACGCCCTGGAACAGACGCATCGGCAGCGCCTGGGTCGCGGTGTCCGCAGTGATGGGATCGGTCATTCGGCACCGCCCGAGGGCTTCGCCTTGTCCGGGCCGCCGGCGGCCGGCTTCGCGGCGGCGGGCTTCTTCGCGGCGGTCGCAGGCTTCTTGGCGGCGGTCGCCGGCTTCTTCGCAGAGCTACCGGCGGGCTTGGCAGAGGCGGCCGGCTTCTCCGCAGGGGCGCCGGTGGCCTTGGCCGCGGCAGGCGTCTTCGCCGCAGTGGAGGCGGTGGAGGCGGCCTTGGTCGATGCGGCAGCAGGCTTCTTCGTCGAGGCGGATCCCTTCGCGGCTGCCGCTCCCTTCGCAGCCGTCGTGCCTGCCGTCGGCTTCTTCGCGGGCGCCGGCTTCTTCGCGGCCGACGTGCGCGCTGCGGGTTTCTTCGCAGCCGCAGACTCTTTCGCAGCCGCAGGCTTTTTCGCAGCCGCAGGCTTCTTCGCGGACGCGGCTTTCTTAGCGGGAACGGATTTCGTCTCGCCGGCCTCAGGCGTCGCGGCTGCCGCTGCCGTTGCCGCTGCCGACACCGTCGCCTTCGACGCACGCGGCACGAAGCCCCGGTGCAGCGCGACGATGCCGAAGGTCAGGTTGCGGTAGGCGACCCGTTCGAGCCCGGCCTCGCGCAGCCAGGCCGCGAGCTCCTCCTGCGACGGCCACTGCTCGATCGACTCGTTCAGGTAGCGGTACGCCTCCGAGGCCTCGCGATTGATCAGTCCGGCGACGCGCGGCAGCACATAGCGGCCGTAGAGGCCGTAGGGCACCCGCACGGCCGACGACGGCGGAGTCGAGAACTCGGCGATCACCACGCGGCCGCCGGGCTTGACCACGCGACGCATCTCCGCGATCGCCCGCTTCGGGTCGCTCACGTTCCGGAGCCCGTACGAGATGGTGGCGGCGTCGAAGCTGTCGTCCTCGAACGGCAGGTCCATCGCATCGGCCCAGACGAATTCGAGGAGGTCGTTGCCGGCATGGCGGCGACGACCCTCGGCGAGCATGCCCTCCGAGAAATCCGCGGCGACCACCCGTGCACCATGCGCCGCGAGCGCGGCAGCAGATGTTCCCGTGCCGGCCGCCAGGTCGAGGATCCGCATGCCCTTGCGCGGTGCGACCGCCTTCGTCGTGGCGATCCGCCACAGCCGGTCGTTGCCGACGGTGAGCACGTCGTTGATCAGGTCGTATCGGGGTGAGACCTCATCGAACATGGTCGAGACGTCGGTCGCCAGCTTGGTGGCGGTGTCTGGGCGAGTCACGCCCTCCATGCTAGTGTCCTGCGCCTGAAGTTGCTTCGCACGAGATTCCGGGGCAGAGACGAGCGCTCCAGTGGATGCGTCGCGAGGCGGAAGAGCGAGGCGATGCCGAAGCATCATCGCGCGACGGGCGCATTGCCGCGCCCAACCCTGAGGGAGGCTTCGAGCGGCACCGAGTAGATTGTGAGGGTGAAGAGCGGATCGGGTGCCCCCGGCGCAGCACCGGATGCGGTGCTGTACGCGGTGACCCGACCGCTGGCGCAGGTCCCGTCGCTCGACGATCTGATCGGGCAAGCGGATCCGCGCCACCCCCTCGTGTGGACGCGCGGAGATCGCGGCTGCGTCGGCGTCGGAGAGGCACTGCGTCTGCATTTCTCCGGGCCGAGCCGCTTCGCGGATGCCGCCGAGGCGTGGCGCGCGATCTCGGCGCGCGCCGTGATCGACGACCCGGTGCGGATGCCGGGCTCCGGCCTGGTCGCCTTCGGCTCGTTCGCGTTCGCCGACGAGGCCGCTGGCGTCGACGCACCCGGCGCCCGCACCGACCGCGATGGCGAGGCCGAGGGGACCGTGAGCGCGCTCATCGTGCCGCGCATCCTGATCGCCCGGCACCGCGGGACGGCGTGGATCACCGAGATCGGCTTCGCACCGTTCGAGCACGCGCCTGTACTGCCCTCACCCGCTGCGCCTGGCGCCTGGGCCGGCGCGGAACTGCCGATCGACGATGCCGACCCGTCCTACCTCGCGGGGGTGCGCGAGGCGACGTCGCGGATCGACCGGGGCGAAGCCGAAAAGATCGTGCTGGCCCGCCAGGTGCGCGGCAGCATCCCGGCGAGCGACGACCTTCGCGTACCGCTGCTCCGATTGGCCGGCAGATACGACGACTGCTGGACGTATGCCGTCGACGGCATGATCGGGGCCAGCCCCGAGACGCTGATCCGGCGGACCGACGGCGCCATCTCGGGTCGCGTGCTCGCCGGCACCCGCGGGCGGAAGCCCGAGGATCCCGCGGCCGACGCCCGCGCACGCGATGACCTCCTGACGAGCGCGAAGGAGCAGCACGAGCACGCCTTCGCGGTGCAGAGCGTGATCACGGCGCTCTCCCCCCACGTTCGCGAACTCCACACCAGCGAGGAGCCCTTCGCTCTCCGCCTGCCGAATGTCTGGCATCTCGCCACCGAGTTGGGGGCGGTGCCCGGGGACCAGGGATCCTCCCTCGAACTCGCTGCGGCCCTGCATCCGACAGCGGCGGTCGCCGGCACGCCGACCGCCGCGGCCGTCGAGGCGATCGCCGAGCTCGAGCCCGCAGGCCGGGGGCGGTACGCCGGGCCGGTCGGCTGGATCGACGCGGCCGGTGAAGGGGAATGGGTGATCGCGCTGCGCTGCGCCGAGGTCGGGCCGGGGCTCGATCGGCCCGCAGGCGACGGCCCCGATCGCTCGGGAGCCGATCCCGACGCACCCGCGCACGCGTCCGCCGACGAGGACGCCGTAGATACCGCCACCGCACGCACCGTCACCGCATATGCCGGTGGCGGCATCGTCGCTGGGAGCGACCCAGCGCACGAGTTCGGCGAGACCGTGTCGAAGTTCGCACCGATCGCCGAGGCCTTCGCCCCCTGAGCTTCCGTGCGCGGACGCGCAGTCTCGCGGTCTCGCTCTGTCGCGTGGCCGCACTGTCGCCTACTGGCACAGTCGCGTAGTCGCGCAGTCGCGTAGTCGTGCGGTATCGCTGATTCCGTCTGCGCAGTCGCTCCGAGCGTCACCCTGCGCGGTCGTGCTCACTCGGGCCTGCTCCCGCCCCGGCTTCACCCCACTTCTGGCTGAGATCGCAGTTCCGGCTGACCTTTTGCGCACCTGGCATCAGCCAGAACTGCGATCTCCTCCCGAACTGCTGGAGAAAGGGAAGAAAGAGAGAAGAACGAAGAGGTGAGAGGTGAGAGGTGAGAGGTGAGAGGTGAGAGACGAGAGGTGAGAGGTGAGAGACGAGAAGTGAGAGATGAGAGGCGAAGGGCGAGGTGTGTAAGAGGAGAGAGAGCAACACACTTCAGACCGCGCTCAGTGCCCGGACAAGGCTCAGCACCCAGACCGGTCTCGGCACCCGGACCAGACTCAGCGCTCCGACGAGCACCAGCACCCAGACCAGCAGACTCAGCACCCAGACCAGGCTCGACACTCGGACAGGCCCGGCATCCAGACCGGTCTCGGCACCCGGACCAGCCCCGGCGCCCCGGCGAGTCTCAGCGCGCGAGCGGGACTTCGATGAGCGCGGGGCCCGTGACCGGCGCCGTGAGCAGACGGTCGAGCGCGCCGCGGTCCTCGATCCGCTCGTAGGCCCAGCCGTAGGCCTCGGCCAACGCGCGCAGATCGGCGCGCTGCGGCGTGTACATGACCCGCTCGAAATCCTGCGCGCCCGCCGTGCCGGCCGCTTCGAGTCCGTCGAAGATCGTGCCGCCCCCGTCGTTGCCGACGAAGACCTGCACGCGCGGGAGCGGTTCGATCTGCTCCCCGGAGGCGTCGACCGCGGAGGGGAGCAGCAGGGATCCGGCGTCGTGCAGCAGGGCGAGGTCGCCGAGCAGCACACGCGTGGTACCCGCTGCCTGCGCGGGGCTGTCGCTCGCCTGACTCGCGACGGCGATGCCCAGCGCGGTCGCGACGGTGCCGTCGATGCCGGCGAGCCCGCGATTCGCGTGCACCGGGATGCTGCGCGGCGGCGCCATGCGGTTCATCACTCGGATCAGTCGGGAGGCGGCGAGCACGAGCCGGTCGTGCGGCCAGGTCGCGAGCCAGAGCGCCTCGCACAGGTGCTCGCGGGTCACGGACTCGCGCAGCACGGCGACCTCTGCCCGCGCATAGGCGCTGCGATCCTTGTAGCCGGTGGCGCGTGCCGCCTCGAGATCCGGCGCGTGCACCGTCGTCCGGGCCGCGCGCAGTTCGCGATCCCGTATCACCCAAGCTCCGAGCCAGGGCTTCACCGCCGCCGGGTCGTAGCCCTCGGCAACGGCGGCGGAGAGCGCGAACGCGCCGACCGAACGCCCGGGGTTGAACCGCTCCGCGCCAGCGGGCGGCCCGTCCGGCCCAGCCGAGTCGACGACCACCGTCTCCACCCCTTCACGCCGCACCAGCGCCGGCACGGCACGGGTCAGCGTCGGACTCCCGAACACGATCACGCGCTCGATCTCGGCTGCGAGGCCGGGGTCGGCCAGCAGCTCCTCCCAGTGCTGGATCGCCTCGCGGCCGAAGCGAGCGCCGCTCGAGGGCTCGGCCAGCAGCGGCAG
>NZ_JBHSRW010000103.1:0-8215 GCF_042659205.1 Leucobacter soli | reverse complement strand
CGCTCGAGCAGGCCTTCGTGCAGCTCGCGCACCGCGCCGTGGATCCGCCGACGCCTGCGCCCGATACCCCGACGCCCGCGAACCCGGAGGTGGCACCGTGACCGAGACGATCTCCTCGTTCGACGCACCGGCGGCGGTGCGCGCCCCCGGCTTCTGGCGCGGAGCCGGCAGCATCGCCGCGCTCGAGCTGCGCCAGCGGCTGCGCTCCCGCACCCTCTGGGTGCTCGCCATCGTATGGTTCGCGATCATCGGGGCCGTGACGGTCGCCATGTGGGCCACGCTCTCGCTCTCCTCGACCATCTACGACGAGGAGTTCGACGCCTACCCGCTCTTCTCGATCATCGTCTACTTCGTACTGCTCTTCGGCACGCTCGTGGCCCCCGCGATCTCCGCGGGATCGATCAGCTCGGAGCGCACCGGCGGCACGCTTGCCACGACGCAGGTCACGCTGGTCGGCACGTCGTCGATTCTGTTCGGCAAGGCTCTCGCGGCGTGGGCGACGGGGCTCGCCTTCCTCGTCGTCGCCTCGCCCTTCGTCATCCTGAGCCTGGTCCTCGCCCGGACGGGGCCGCTGCAGCTGCTCACGGCCGTGCTCGCCCTCGCCCTGCAGATCGGTCTCTTCACGGCATTCGGCGTCGGTCTCTCGGCGATGATCTCCTCGCCGCTCTTCGCGATCGTCACCGCATATCTGCTCGTCGCACTGCTCTCCATCGGCACGCTCATCGCGTTCGGGCTCTCGCTCGGCGTCGCGACCCGCTACACCGAGGTCGAGTACCGCACCTTCTCGCAGGAGTACTGGGATGCGTACTGGGCGTGCGACCCCGATGGCGAGGGCGCCGGCGTCGAGGTCCTCGCCTGCCAGGAGGCCGTGCCGGTCGAATGCGTCACCGAGACGATGGTCGCCAGCTCCACGCCGACGGACCGCTTCTGGTGGATCCTCGCGATGAACCCCTACGTGATCGTCGCCGACATGGTGTCCGTGCGCGTCGACGACGAGCGAGGCCCCGAGGATCTGTTCAGCATGGTCTCCTACGGCGTGCGGACGCTGCAGACCGCGGACGTCGACACCTACGAGTACGACGACTGCCCCACTCGTCCGCCGTACGTCTCGAACGATTCGGGGCAGGATCCGCTCGCCGGCACCATCCCGGTCTGGTGGATCGGCCTCGGGCTGCAAGTCCTGATCGCCGGCGGCCTCTTGTGGGGCGGCTACCGGCGCCTCGACACCCCGGCGGCGAAGCTGCCCAAGGGGTCGCGGGTGGCCTGATTCTCCGGCAACCGCTCAGGCGAAGGCGCGCTCCTCGATCGGGCTCACCGTGCCGAAGCGGCGGTTGTGGTAGAGCAGCGGCTCCTGCTCGTCGCCGACGCGACCACCGACGATCTCGAGCACCACGATCGCGTTCTCGCCCTGGTCGTACACGTTGACGATCTCGGTCATCAGCGTGACGCCCGCGGCGGGCAGCACCGGCACACCGCCGTCGAGCTGCCAGTGATCCCCGACGAAGCGCTGCTCGAACGGACCCGCGAACAGGCTGCCGAGCTCGGCGGACTCGGCACCCAGGAAGTTCACCGCCACACGGTTCCCGACGAATGCGGCCCGGTAGCCGTTCGTCTTCTTGATCACGTTGAACGTCGCGCGCGCCGGAACCGCGGACAGCGACGCCAGCGACGTCGCAGTGAAGCCGATGGGTTCCCCGGTCGGATCGATCGAGGTCAGGACGACCACGCCGCCGGCATGCCGGCGGAAGGTCGTGCGGAACAGGTCGAGCAGCGCATCATCTGCCTGGGCGATGTCGTTTTCAGCCATGATCTCATTCTCCTATCGACGGGGTCACTTGTTGCGCAGAGCGATGAAGTTGACGTCATCCGGCGTCACGAAGCGCGAGTTCGTCCAGCCCTTCAGGTCGTACTCGCTCATGCACTGCTCCACCAGATCGCGGGCGTAGTCGAGGGTGCCGTCGACCGCCGAGAGCTGCGAGATGGCGAGGTGGTTGGTCTCGGGCTGGCCGAAGTAGTTCAGCTCGTACAGCTCGTGGCGGGCGCCGAACTCGCTGCCGATCGCGTCCCACAGCAGCTTCATCGTCTTCGAGCGGTCGAGGGCCGTCTTGCCGTTCGATCCGCGCAGGTAGCGGTCGAGGAACGGCCGGATCTCGGGCGTCTCGAAGTCGACGGCGTTCGAGTTGAGATAGATGAGGCCGGAGGCCACGATCGTCTCGATGATCTCGCGGATCCGCCGGTACATTCCGGGCGCCATCGCCGCGTAGGCGAAGCCGTACGCGGTGCCCGGGATCACCGAGCCCTCGGTCCATCCGGGTTCCGCGCTCTCGATCATCCCGTCGCGGATCGCGTGGACCGCATGCCGGTACGAGATGATCTCGCCGAGGCCCGCCTGCACGCCGCGGAAGCCGCCCGAGCCCGTGATCTCGAGCGCCTTCGACACCGCGCCGACGAGGAAGTCGAGCTTGACGCCCATCCGGGTCGAGGCCTGGAAGATGGCGCGGGAGAGCCAGCCCGAGGCGTCCTCGAACTCGTTGATCCGATCCACGTCGTAGACGAGCACGTTCTCCCACGGGATCAGCGCCTCGTCGAACACCAGCACGGTGTCGTTCTCGTCGAGGCGCGAGCTCAGCGGGTAGTCGAACGGGCTCGCCGCCCGGGCCGCGACGTTCTCGTATGAGGCGCGGCTGATCATGCTGATGCCCGGGCCCGAGACCGGGGCGATGAACGTCAGCGCCATGCTCTTGTCGGTGACGGGCGGCCCGCCGCTCTTCGAGATGTAGACGTACTGCGTCGTCGGCGAACCGGTCGCGACGACCTTCGCTCCGCTCACGATCAGGCCGTTGTCGGTCTCGCGATCCACGTGGACGAAGACGTCCTTGGTCTCGGAGATCGGCTTGGAGCGGTCGACCGGCGGGTTCACGATCGCGTGCCCGATGTGCAGCACGCGCTCCTGCACCTCCTTGTACCAGAACCGGGCGTTGTCGGCGTATTCGCCGAAGTACTCCGGGTTGTCGCCGAGCGTCGTGATGAGGGAGGCCTTGTAGTCGGGCGTGCGGCCCATCCATCCGAAGACCCGTTCCTGCCAGCAGGTGATCGCGTTCCGGCTCGCGCGGAGATCGTCCTGGCTCCGGGCGACCTTGAAGAAGGGGTGGGTCGTGCCGCCGCTGCCGGTGTCTGTCGGCGCGTTCATCACGTCGAAGGTCTCGGGCGCATGCATCATGTCGTAGAGCTCGGCGAGCGACCGCGCCGAGTTCCGGAAGCCGGGGTGCGTGGTGACGTCGTCGACGCGCTCCCCATAGCTCCAGACGCTGCGGCCGTCCCGCAGGCTCTCCAGGAACTCGTCCCCCGACTGCACGCGGGATCCCGCCTTCACTGCTGCTGTCTCGGTCATCTTCTGTCTCTTCCTTCTCTCGGCGCCATCACCTCGGACACGGAACCCCGTCGAACCCATGCGGATGGAGAAAAAATTTACGTACGGTTGTACACGTTTTGATGATAATCACATTTTCCGCGTATCGCAAGATGCTCGAGGCGTTCAGTAAAGTGAACTCGTTGCGCGGCGATCACTGACTAGGGTGGATCGCATGAGCACCCCCGTCCGGCCCGCCCGTCCGGCGAGAACCCGGTCCAAGAACGACCCCCACCGGCGGCAGCGCATCATCGATGCGACGGCCCGCATCATCGGACGGGAGGGCATCGGAGCGGTCACGTTCCGAGCGGTCGCCTCCGAGGCGGGGGTACCGCTCGGGTCGACGACGTACTACTTCACCGACAAGGACGACCTGCTCGTCTCGACCATCTCGTCGCTGCGGGCCAAGAGCGACGCGCATTTCGAGGAGTCGCTCGCGGCGAACGTGCCGGAGCACGGCGTCGCCGGCGGCATCGCACGGATGATGGAGGAAGTCACGACCGACTGGCGGGAGTCGCTGTTCGAGGGCTACGGAGTGTACGTCAGCACCTTCTCGCAGCAGAACCTGCGCTCCGTGGTCGCGAACTGGACGATGGAGCAGCTCATCAGCCGGTACTGCCCGCCCAGGGCCGCACGATCGATCGCGTTCCTGCTCGAGGGCATGCTCACCCAGGTCGTCCTCGGTCAGGCGGAGATCACCGCCGAGGAGGTCGAACCCGCCGTCAGCCGGCTCATCGAGCTCGGCTGACGGACCGGGCCGCTCTCTAGCCGCGCACCGCGAACGCCGTCATCTCGACCTTCAGGCCGGGCGGCGTGAGTCCGGCGACGGCGACGGTCGCGCGTCCCGGGCCGCGCCCCTGGTAGAACTCGCCCCAGACCTTCGCCACACCGGGGAACTCCTCGATATCGGTGACGTAGACGGTGATCGTCAGGACCTTGTCGAGCCCGCTCCCGACCTTCTCGAGCTCCGTCTTGAAGTTGCTCAGCACCTGCCGGGTCTGCTCCTCGATCGTGCCGAGGTTCATCGTGCCGTCCTCCTGCTGCGGGACCTGCGTCATCACGACCAGGTTGCCGGAGGCCGCGCCCTGCGACAGCGGCAGGTTCAGCTCCTCCTTGCCGGGGATGGGGAACCATTCGACGTCGTTCGTCACCATTTCTTCTTCCTTCTCTTTCGTGGTTCTGAGGGCCTCGGACGCACGGCGTTCCGCCGGCTCAGACCCAGCGCTCCTCGCGCACGGCCTGGATCGAAAGCGTGTTGCCGACGAGCTGCCGGGTGTACTCGTGCTCCGGGCGGTGCAGCACCTGATGCGCTTCCCCCTCCTCGACGATGCTCCCGTGCTGCATCACCATGATGCGGTCGGCGAGCTCGCTCACGACCGCGAGGTTGTGGGTCACGAACACCATCGAGAGATGCTCCTCCGACTGCAGGCGCCGCAGGAGCTCGAGGATCTGATCCTGCACGATCACGTCGAGTGCGCTCGTGACCTCATCGCAGATCAGCACCTTCGGCTTCGCCACCAGCGCACGGGCGATCGACGCGCGCTGCCGTTCGCCGCCCGAGAGCTGCCAGGGCAGCGCCACCGCATGGCGATCCTCGAGGCCGACCTTGTCGAGCACCTCGCGGATGTCGTCCTCCCGCGTCCGCCTGGCTCCGCCCACGGCCGCGTGGACGAGCCCGACCGACTCGGCGACCGTGCGCCGCGGGTTCAGGGAGGTGTGGGGGCTCTGGAAGATGTACTGCATCTCGCGGCGCGCCGCGAGCGGTCGCCGGATCGCGCGGTTCGGGATCTCCTGGCCCTCGAGGGCCACCGAGCCGCTGTAGTCGGCGTGCAGGCCGATCAGCGCCTTGGAGAGGGTGCTCTTCCCCGATCCCGACTCCCCCACCAGCGCCAGGCACTCGCCCCGGTGCAGATCGAAGTCGATGTCGCGGATCACGGTGCGCGAACCGTAGCGCGCGCTGAGCCCGCGGACCGACAGCGCCGCGGACGGATCGATCGGCCGGCGCTCCGCGGAGTCGGTCGCATCGCCGACCACCAGATCGGGCGCCGCGGCGATCAGCTCGCGCGTGTACTCGGCCTTCGGCGAGCAGAAGATGTCCCGCGCCGGGGCGCGCTCGACGACACGGCCGAAGCGCATCACCATCACCGTGTCCGCGATGTCGGCGACGACCGCGAGGTCGTGGGTCACGTAGAGCGCCGCGATCTCGTGACGAGTGCAGAGATCGCGCACCAGGCGCAGGATCTTCTCCTGGCTGGTGACGTCGAGACCGGTGGTCGGCTCGTCGAGCACGATGAGCGGCGGCTTCAGCAGCAGCGCCACCGCGATCGCGACCCGCTGCAGCTGCCCGCCCGAGAGCTGGTGCGGGTAGCGGTTCTGGAACTCGCGATCGGCCGGCAGCGCGACCTCGTCGAAGACCTCGTCGATGCGGGCGCCGAGCTCCTCGGTCGAGGCCTCCCGGTCGTGCACGCGCATGAAGGCGAGGAGCTGCTTGCGGATCCTGAGGGCCGGGTTGAAGGCCGCGCTCGGATCCTGCGAGACGTAGGAGACGCGATGGCCGCGCAGTTCGCGGAGGGCGGACTCCTCTGCGCCGACGAGCTCCCGACCGTCGAGCCGCACCGAGCCCGCGGTCACGCGGGCTCCGTCCCGCACGTAGCCGAGCAGGGTCATGCCGACCGTCGTCTTCCCGCTGCCGGACTCGCCCACGACCCCGAGGATCTCGCCCGGTCTGATCGAGAACTCCACATCCTCCACGATCGTGCGGCCCGAGGCGATACCGACCCGCAGCCCGGACACCTCGACGATGGGATCGGGGCCGGCCGCCCCGCCGTCGAGGCCCGGCTGCGGCTCGGTGGCGACCATCACAGCTCTCCCCGCGCGCGGAGGAACGCCGTCGCCGTCGGGGCGGCCACGAACTCCCACTGGTCGGTGCGCGTGCGCGTCGCGATCATGTCGCGGAAGTAGCGCTGCAGCGTCTCGCCATCGGCCGAGTAGCGGGATCCGGCCGTGCGGAAGAGCATCTCGACGGCCTCCCAGATCAGCTCCTCGACCACGAAGTAGCTGCCGCTCAGTCGCGTCGACCTCGACATCGTGAAGGGCTCCACGCCCTCGACGAGTCGCGCGGCGTGCGCGCCGTAGAGCTGGCCGCCGCGGGCCAGGATCGCGGCCGCCGCATCGATCCGGCTCAGCGCGAGGCCGAGGTTCCGCTGCCAGTCGGCGTACTCGGCTCGGGTGCTGCCGTCGCGCACGTACGGGTGGGCGGCCGTCAGGATGATCCGCTCGTACTCGTCGGCCATCGCGTAGCCGAGCCCCACCGAGGTCGCGGCGACCTCGCCCTCGGCGAACGCCGTGAACGTGCCGGAGTAGAGCGGGTTGCCGTGGATCCGGAAGCCGACCGTCGGCTCCGAGAGCTCGTGCGCCCAATCCTGACGCACGATCAGGTGGTCCGGCACGAACGCGTCGTCGATCCGGATGCTATTGGATCCGCTGCCTCGCATGCCCATTATGCGCCCCCAATCGGGGAGCACCTCGAAGTCGGCGCGCGGGATCACCGCCCAGTGGCGGACCGTGCCGCCCTCGCCGTCGGGGAGCAGCAGCGTCGGCATGAAGTGGGTCGAGTACGGGGCGCCGGAGCTGTAGCGCCAGGTGCCGCTCACACGCCATCCGCCGTCCACTCGGGTCAGCTCGGCGTCGGGACCGCCGCCGCTCGCCGGCGAGATCATGTAGCCGTGCAGGCCGAAGACCTCCCGCTGCGCGTCCTCCGGCCAGTAGGAGCCCAGCGTCAGGGAGTGCCCGGCCGCGAGCGAGAGGCACCAGCCGGTCGACGGGCAACCGCGCGACACCTCCGCGATCACCTGGTAGAAGGCGCTCACCGTCAGCTCCGAACCGCCGAACTTCAGCGGCATGAGCATCCGGTAGAAGCCGTGCTCGAGGAAGAACTCGTGCACCTGCTCCGAGTACACGCCGCGCCGCTCGGTCTCGGCCTGATCGGCGCGCAGCACCGGGCGGATCTCCCGGGCCCGCTCGAGGAGACCCTCGAGGATGCCCTGCACGCGCGGATCGATCTCCACCGCCAGCGCGACGGAGCCGTGCCCGTCGAGCCCCGGCTCCCGGATCTCCGTCGCCGCGCGGCCTTCGCGCGAGGCTCGACTCTCATCCACTATTGCTCGTGACACCGTTGCCCTCTGTCCTTCATCCTTCGTTGAATCTGTATGCGCGGCGACTGCGGCGCCGATGATCGATGCCGGTCCATCCGACCGCCGCGCGTCACACCGCGAACCCCGCCGCGAACGGATCGGCCGCGTCGAACTCGTAGGCCGCCACACCGGTGACGAAGCCGCGGCCGCGGATCAGTGCCGAGACCCGGCCGTCTTCCGCGCGATCGTCGTCGCCATCATCCGCCCCATCGGCTGCTGCGGGAGCGATCGACGCATCGAAGCGCTCTCCGCTCACGCCTTCGATCGCCAGCCACTGCCCCGGCTGCAGCAGTCGGTCCGTCGCCCGCAGCGCGATCAGCGCCGAGACGGCGGTGCCGCAGGGCGATCGGTCGATCGAGCGCTCGCCGAACCCGACGAAAGTGCGGACCTCGCAGTCCTCCCGGGCGGGCCGCCCGACGATGGCGATGGGCGAACCGGCGAGATGTCGGGCGGCCTCGTCTGCGGCGGCGCCCAGTTCCGCGGGGCTGCCGCGGAGCCAGGCGAGCACCTCCGCGCGCAGGCCGCGCACGAGTGCGAGCAGGTCCTCCGAGTCCGTCGTCGCGATCTCGACGCCGAGCCCGGCCTCGTCGACCAGGAGCACCCAGGTGGAGCC
>NZ_JBHSRW010000102.1:0-8282 GCF_042659205.1 Leucobacter soli | reverse complement strand
GGCCTGAGCGGCCGGCGCCTCCGGGCGGGCGATGATCAGGCGGCGGCAGCCGGGCGTGCGGCGCCCGCTGCACGGCTGCCGGTCTCGAGACTGTACGGGATCGTCGACGCGGTACAGGATCGTGCCGCAGAAACATGCAGTCCCGACGATCCCGTACAGTCTCGCGCGGGTATCCGCCGCCGACGCGCCCGCCAGCGCCAGTGTCAGCACCAGCACCAGTGCCAGCGGCGCCGACGCCTCGGTCTACCGGGGCGACGACGCGGCTGGACCGCTCAACCGGCCGGGACGACCGCCGTGCGCTCGATCGGCCACCCCATCGTCGTCTCGCGCCCCAGGTCGATGCCGGACACCGAGCCGTGGTCGGCCCAGAAGAAGCCCTCTCCGCCGTCGATGAAGTCGGCGCCGACGCGGATCCTCTCGCCCAGGTAGACGAGCTCGGTGGGACGGATCCGCACCTCGTTGACACCCGAACCGAGAGCGGCCACGCCGTCCTCGGGGCGCAGCAGCACCTTGACCGGCGTGCCCGTGCCGAGCGACGCCGCCGAGCGGCCGCGCATCGCGCCGCCGCCATCCAGACGCACATCGACCATGCCGTCGCGCTCCTCGAGGACCGATCCGCTCAGGTAGTTGGCGGCGCCCAGGAAGCTGCCGACGAACTCGTTGCGCGGCAGTTCGTACATCTCCTCGGGCGTGCCGACCTGGGAGATCTCGCCGTCGCGCATCACGACCACGCGGTCGCTCAGCCCGAGCGCCTCCTCCTGGTCGTGGGTGACGAAGAGCACGGTCGTGCCGAGTTCCTGGTGCAGGCGCCGGATCTCCGCCTGCATCTGCTCCCGCAGGTTCTTGTCGAGGGCGCTGAGCGGCTCGTCCATGAGCAGGATCGGCGGCCGGTGCACGAACGCTCGGGCGAGCGCGACGCGCTGCTGCTGACCGCCGGAGAGGGCGGCGGGGCGGCGGTCGGCGAACCGCTCGAGCGAGACAGCCTCGAGGGTCTCCATGACTCGGGCCCGCACGTCCGTGTCGCGGCTCTTGCGGAGCCGCAGCGGGAAGGCGACGTTCTCGAAGACCGTCATGTGCGGGAAGAGCGCATAGCCCTGGAACACCATGCCGAGCCCGCGCTTGTGCGTGACGAGATGCGTGATGTCCTTCTGGTTCAGGAAGATCTGGCCGGAGGTCGGCGATTCGAACCCCGCGACCATCGCGAGCGTCGTGCTCTTGCCCGATCCGCTCGGGCCGAGCAGTGTCACGAACTCGCCGGGCTTGATCGAGAGGTTCACCTCGTTCGCTGCGACGACGTCGCCGTAGTGCTTGCTCAGATCGACGAGATCGAGGCTCGCCGCGGGCCCCGCGAGGTCGTGCAGGGGTGCCGGGATGGTGGTCGTCATCGGTTTCTCCTTGGACTATCCGAACTTGAGCGCGGCACCGGTGCGACGCTTGGAAATGGTGTTCAGCAGCAGCGCGCCGCCGAGCAGCAGGAAGGTCGACAGCGTCAGCACGGTCGCGGCTACGGGTACGAGCGGGTTGAGCTCGTAGGTGATGCTGCCGAACATGCGCACCGGCAGCGTCGGCTCGTAGTCGCCGGCCACGAACAGGGCGACGACCGCCTCGTCGAGCGAGACCATCAGCGCGATGAGCACGCCGGCGCCGATGCCCGGCGCGATCACGGGCACGACGACCTTGAGGAAGGTCTGCAGCGCGGTGGCGCCGTGCACGCGCGCCGCCCGGACGAGCCGGAAGTCGAAGGTGCGCAGCGAGGCGGTCACCGTGATGACGACGAACGGCAGCGCGAGGCCGATGTGCGCGAGCACCACGAGCCAGAGGCCGCCCTGCACGCGGAAGAGCAGCGTGACGAGGTAGAGCCCGAAGCCCGAGATGACCACCGGCACCATCATGGGGAGCATCAGGAGCGGCTGATTGATGCGCGCGAGGCGCGGGCTCGCGGTGAGGATCGCGTACGAGGCGAGCGTGCCGAGCGGCGCGGCGACGACGGCGGTGGCCGCCGCGACCCACAGGCTGCGTGTCAGCGCCGCCACCCACTCCGGATCCTCGAAGAAGCGGACGATCCACTGCATCGAGTAGCCGGGCGGCGGGAACTCGAGGAACATGCCGGAGGAGAAGGCCATGGGCACGACGGCGAGCGCCGGCAGGATAAGGTAGGCGGCGACGAGCAGCCCGAAGATGATGCCGACGACGCGCGTGGCGAGTCTGGGTTTCACTGCTGCCTCCCGATGCGTTTGCCGACCCACTGCATGACGAGCACGATGGCGAGCGTGATGATGAGCAGCACGCTCGCCATCGCAGCGCCCATGCCCCAGTTCATGGTGGTGCCGACCTGCTGGCTGATGAGCTGGCCGATCATCATCTGCTGCGGCGAGCCGAGGATCGACGGAATGATGAAGTAGCCGAGCGTCGTGACGAAGACGATGGTGATGCCGGCGGTGATGCCGGGCATGAGCATCGGCAGCTTGACCTTCACCCAGCGGGTGATCGGGCCCGCGCCGAGCGTGGCCGCCGCGCGATCGTAGCTCGAGTCGACGCGGCGCATCACGTCGGAGATGGCGAGCACCATGAAGGGCACGCCGTACTGGACCATGCCGATCACGACGCCGGTCGGGCTGTTGACGAGCGCGAGCTTCTCGGTCGGGATGCCGATCTGCTCGAAGAACTTGATGACGGGACCGCCGGTCCCGAGGAGCGCCAGCCACGCGTAGGCGCGGACGATCACGCTGAAGAAGAGCGACGACACGATGGCGCCGTAGAGCACGGCGCTCATCCTGGGCCCGGCCGAGTTCGCGATCGAGGCGTAGGGCAGGCCTATGACGAGCGCGATCGCGGCGACCACGAACGACATCACGACGCTGCGCCAGAGCACGGTCCAGAACAGGTTGGAGCCGAACAGCTCCTGGTAGTGGCTGAGACCGGCCGGCTCCGCGGTCACGCTCATGGAGAGCAGCAGGATGGTGGGGGCCAGGAAGACCGGCAGCAGGATGAGCAGCGCCGGCACGTAGAGCCAGGCGGCGTTCGCCCAGATGCTCCCGCGTCGGTCGCGACGCGGGGCTCGGCTCACCACCGCGTGGAGATCGGTCGTCATGTCAACTACTTTCTCGCGAATCCATGGGGTTCGTCGGTGGATCGGCGGTGAGCCGATCCGGGGGGGCGGTTGCGGGGCGCCTGCCCGCGCCCCGCAACCGTCAGTCGGTGATCAGCCCGCGGCCCACTCGGTCCACTTGGCGCTGACCGCGTCGTAGTTCTCGGCCCACCAGTCGTGGTCGATCGTGCCCACGGCCTGCTCCAGGTTCGCCGGGTAGGCGTTGTAGAGCGGCTGCAGGTCGGTGTCGATCTTCTCGAACGACGACTTCAGCACGGGCGAGTAGCCGGTCGAGAGCGCGACATCGCGCTGACGGTCGGCATCCATCATGAAGTTGAAGAACTGCATGGTCTCGTCGAGACGCGGCGAGGCTGCGGCGATGGTGTTGACGCTGCCGTCCTGCAGGTTCTCGCCCCACTCGATCGCGACCGGCTGGTCCTCCTTCATCAGCGCGGCGACGCGGTTGTTCCACGCGAAGGCGAAGGGAGCGCCGCCGGTGCTGAGGATCTGCTGCAGCTCGGCGCCCGAGTTCCAGAAGACGAGGTCGTCGCGCACCGAGTCGAGCTTCGCGAGCGCGCGGTCCACGTCGAGCGGGTAGAGCTCGTCCATGGGCACTCCGTCGCCGAGGAGGGCGACCTCGAGCATGCCGTACGGCCAGTTGTAGATGGCGCGCTTGCCCGGGATCGCGTCGGTGTCGAAGAACTCCTCCCAGGTGGTCGGGTGCTGCGCCTCCTCCGTGCGGTACGAGATCACGAACGAGTACGACGGCGACGGGATGCCCCAGTCGATCGTGCTGTAGTCCTTGCCGGGCGGGTTGATCACGTCTGCGTCGTCGTACTGCACGACATCGCGATCGATCGTGGCCCAGTCGGCCTGGCGCTGGTAGGCGAACCAGCCCTCGATATCGACCCAGTCCCAGGTGATGTTGCCGGTCTCGAGCTGCGCCGTGTACTTGCCGTAGTCGACGGGGTTGACCATCTTGGTCTTGATGCCGGTCTCCGCCGTGAACGGATCGGCGTAGACCTTCTTGAAGCCCTCCTCCGTCGTGCCGCCCCAGGTGACGAGCGTCAGGGTGACGTCGGACGAACCGCCGTCGCCGCCATCGCCGCCGCCGTCGCTGCTCGGCGCGCAGCCGGCGAGGGCCGCGACCGCGAGGGACGCCGCGAGTGCGCCCCCGATGGTCCGTTTGATGGACAGTTTCATGGTGTATCTCCTTCGATATCTTCTACAACGGTAGTCGGTCGGTCTATTCGGTGCGGGTAGGGTCGGCCTCGAACTCGGCGATGATCCTGCGCATGATCTTGAGTCCGCTCACGCCGGCCGGAACGCCGGCGTAGACGGTGATCTGCTTCAGCACGGCGAGCAGCTCGTCGGGGGTGACCCCGTTGCGCAGCGCGCCGCGCGTGTGGATCTCGAACTCTCCCATGCGGCCGAGCGCCGCGGTGATCGAGAGCACGATGAGGCTGCGCTCTCGCGGGGGCAGGGTGTCATCGGTCCAGATCTCGCCCCAGCAGTACGAGGTCATGAACGGCTGGAACGCGGTCGTCAGCGGATCCGTCTCGGCCATCGCGGCGTCGACGTACTCGTCGCCGAGCACGCGGCGGCGCACCTGCATGCCTCGCTCGAAGAGGCTCTCGGAATTCGGCTCAGTCGTCGACATGTGCGGTGATCTCCTTCGCGATCCTATCCGTCGTGACGCTCAGCATGTTGTGCTTGACGCCGGGGATGACGACGAGGCGGCCGTCGGCCACCGCGTTCACGATGTACTCCGACATGTGCGGCGGGGAGCCGACATCGCCCTCGCCGGCAATGGCCAGGGTGGGGGCCTGGATCTCGTGCACCCGATCCGCGAAGTCGGTCGTCGCGAGCACCCGGTAGGCCGCAGTGTAGGCCGCCGGATCGAGTTCGGCCATCCGCTGCAGGGTCTGCTCGCGCACCTCGGGGTGCTCGGCGATGTACTCGGGCGTGAACCAACGGTCGACGCTCCGCTGCGCGATGGCGACCGGCCCCTCGGTGGCCAGCTCCTGATAGCGCTGCTCGACGCGCGCCCGCTCCTCCTCGGTCCGGTTCGCGACGGTACCGACGAGCACCAGTCGGCGGATGCGATCCGGCGCCTTCAGCGCGAGACCCTGGGCGATGAGCCCGCCCAGCGAGAACCCGGCGACATCGAAGACCGCGATCCCCAGGTCGTCCATGAGCGCCAGCGCGTCGCCGATGAAGTCGTCGATCGAATACGGCCCGGCGGGCTTGTCGGAGCCCCCGTGACCGCGGAGGTCGTAGCTCACGATGGGACGGTCGACGGGGAGCTGCTCGATGACGCGGTCCCAGGAGCTCATCGACGCGCCCACGCCATGGATGCAGAGGATCGGCGTCCCGGTGCCCTCGGGGTGCGCGATGCGGTACTCGGTGTGCATCGGTTCAGTTCTCCTTCGCGGTGGCGTAGTGGGGGATGACCTCGGCGCCGAAACGCCGGATCGAGGCCAGTTCTTCCTCGAGGGACATGCCCAGGCTGGCGTCGTAGAGGTAGACGTCGGTGCCCACCTCCTCGTAGGCGCGCAGCTGCTCGACCACCTCGGCGCTCGTGCCGAACACCAGGTTCTCGAGGATCTTCTCGACCGTGTACTCGCTGCGGGACTCGCTGATGCTCGGATCGATGTACTCCACCCAGCCCTGCTCGACCTTGCCGTTCGTGCTGTAGAGGTTCTCGAAGGTACCCGAGTCGCGGCGGTAGGCCTCTGCGGCGGCGGTGAGATCCTCGCCCTCCGCGGAGACGTAGGTGTTGCGCAGCACCATCATCTCGGGCACGAAGCCGTTGTCGACCTCGGCGGTCGCGGCGTCGACGCGCTCGCGCAGCGACACGACCTCTTCGAAGCCCTTCATGAGGGGCGCGACCATGAGGTTCGCGCGGTTCTCCACGGCGAGCCGGAACACGTCGGGGTGGCGCGCCGACACCCACAGCGGCGGACCCGCGGGGTCCAGAGGCCGCGGCGTCGAGGTGCTCGACGGGAACTTCCACATCGTGCCGTCGTGAGCGTAGTCGCCGGCCCAGAGTCCGCGCAGCGCCGGGAGCAGTTCGCCGAGCTGCTCGCGCGCGATCTCCGGCGGAATGCCGCCGGCCATGCGGGCGAACTCGTAGGGGTAGGCGCCGCGGCCGATCCCGAGCTCCAGGCGACCACCGCTCAGATGGTCGAACAGTGCGGCCTCGCCGGCCAGTCGGATGGGGTGCCAGTAGGGGGCGCAGAGCACGGCGGTGCCGAGGCGGATGCGTTCGGTGTGGCCGGCCAGGTAGGTGAGCAGGGTGAACGGCGCCGGGGCGATCGTCCGCTCGTGGCCGTGGTGCTCGCCCACGAAGAGGGCCTCGAAGCCCGACTCCTCGGCCGTCTTGGCGATCGCGGTGACGTTGCGGATGACCTCCGCCATCGACGTGTCGGGGCTCGTGCGCCCCAGGTCGATCATCAGTGCGAATCTCATCTTGTACTCCCTCGTAGTGTCTGCGGGTGCCCCGTCGGGGCGCTGGTGGGGCGGCGGGATCAGCCGCCCATGACGAACGGGTCGTTCACCGTCCCGGAGTGGTTGATGATGATGGTCTTCTCGCGGGTGAACTCGTAGAGTTCCCGGCTGCCGCCGATGCGCCCGTAACCGCTCTCCTTGTAGCCCCCGGAGGAGATCGACTGCTCGGGCGCCCGGTAGGTGTTGACCCAGACCGTGCCGGCCTTGATGCGCTTGGCGACGGTCAGGGCGGTGTCGATGCTCCGCGTCCACAGGCCCGACGCGAGGCCGAAGGCCGAATCGTTGGCGAGCGCGAGCGCCTCGTCGATGTCGGAGAAGGGGGTGAAGCCGATGATGGGACCGAAGACCTCCGTCTGGAACAGGCGGTGCTCCGGTCGCACGTCGGCGAAGATCGCCGGTTCGAAGAACCGGCCGGATCCCGCACCCGTCTCGCGGAGCGCGCCGCCGGCGACGAGCCGGGCGCCGTCCTCCTCCGCCTGCGACACGTGACGGAGCGCGCTCTCGGTCTGCCGCGCGGAGGCGAGCGGCCCGATCTCGGTGGCCGGTGCCAGCGGATCGCCGTAGGCGAGGCGGCCGACTCGAGCGGCGAAGGCGGCCAGCACCTCGTCGTAGATGCTCTCGTGGATGAGGGCGCGCGATCCGGCGACGCAGGTCTGACCGGCCGCAGCGATCACGCCCGAGATGAGGCCGGGCACGGCGTTGTCGAGGTCGGCGTCCGGCAGCACGATCTGCGGCGACTTCCCGCCGAGCTCGAGCATCACGGGGATGAGCCGATCGGCCGCGGCCGCGGCGACCTTCCGGCCGACCACGCCGCCGCCGACGAAGACGAGCTTCGCGACATCCGGGTGGTTCACCAGGGCCTCGCCGGCTGCGGGACCCTTGCCCGAGACCACGTTGAGGAGCCCCGGGGGCAGGCCGTACTCCACCGCGAGCCTCGCGAAGTGGAGCACCGAGGCCGGTGCATCCTCGGGCGTCTTCACCACGACGGCGTTGCCGGCGGCGAGCGCGGGCGCGGCGGTGTCGATCATCAGCGGCACGGGCGAGTTCCAGGGCACCATGCAGCCGATCACGCCATAGGGTTCGCGGATCGTCAGCCCGAGCGTGGTGTGCTTGGCCGTGGGGGCGGTGATCCCCTCGATCGTCTCGGCGTTGCCGGCGGAGTAGCGCAGCGAGTGGGCGACGCCGCTCGCCTGCGAGCGGGTCTCTCGCAGCAGCTTGCCGTTGTCGAGCGTGTCGATCACACCGATCGACTCCGCGTCGGCCTCGACGGCGTCCGCGATCCGGAGCAGGATCCGCGCGCGGTCGTAGGCCGAGGTCAGCGCCCAGGCTCGCTGGGCCTCGACGGCGGAGCGCACAGCCCGGTCGACGTCCTCCGCACCGGCATCGGCGGCCTCGTACCAGGTCTCCCCCGAGAAGGGGTCGACGCTGGCGAAGGTCCGCCCGTCGGCGGCCGCCACCTCCTCGCCGCCGATCAGCAGCGGCAGGCCGGCGGCGCTGATCCTGTCGGCGATCCCGGTCTCGACCTCGCTCGGGACGCTGCGCAGCTGCGGGCTCATCGCGCCTCCTCCTCGCGCTTGTGCGAGCGAGGCGGGGTGGTGAGCACGGCCACCGATCCCTCGGCCTGCGTGCCGGCGTAGATGCCGAAGGCGGCGCCGGCCCGCTCATCACCTGCGAGAACGACCTG
>NZ_JBHSRW010000101.1:0-8448 GCF_042659205.1 Leucobacter soli | reverse complement strand
CTGGGCCTGCCCCCCGCTGCGGTACGGGGCCGCGACGAGGCGCCGCGCCGCGTGATTCGCCGCGCTCATCCCGAGGTCTTCGCGCAGGATGTGCAGGCAGAGGTCGAGCCCCGAGGCCGCGCCCGCCGAGGTGAGCACGGATCCCTCGTCGACGAACAGCACCCCCTCGTTGACGCGGACGGCCGGGAACTGCGCGGCGAACGCGCTCGTGTAGTGCCAGTGGGTCGTGGCGCGCCTGCCATCGAGCAGGCCGGTCGCGGCGAGCGCGAAGGCGCCCGTCGAGATGGCCGCGATCCGCGCCCCGCGCGCATGGGCACGGAGCAGCGCATCGACCAGCTCGGCCGGCGGTTCCTGGGTGTCGGGGTGGCGGTAGCCGGGGAGGAAGATCAGTTCGGCGTCGTCCAGCGCCTCAAGCCCCTGCTCCACCAGGTAGGCGAGCCCGTCGGCGCCCGACACCCGGCCGGCGCGAACGCCGCACACGTGCACCTCGTAGGGCATGCTCGCGCGGGTGGTGAACACCTGCGCCGGAATCCCGACGTCGAGGGGCTTCGCCCCCTCGAGCACCACGACCGCGACCTGCCTCACACCGCCACCCTACCGGCGGGCCGCGGTGCCGCGGATGGCGGACGCGGGCGGTAGCGTAGGAGCGACGCTGAACGAACTCGGGGAAGGACGGGCATGGGAACCTCACGCGTACGCGCGCATCTGTCGGATCAGGGGTGGTCGGGCGAGATCCTCGAGTTCGAGGAGTCGAGCGCGACGGTGGAGCTCGCGGCCCAGAAGGTCGGCACCGCGCCGGCGCGGATCGCGAAGACCCTCGGGTTCTACGACCCGGAGGATGCGGGGCGGGCCGTGCTGGTGGTCGCGGCCGGCGATGCGAAGGTGAACAGCGGGATGTTCAAGCGCCGCTTCGGCGGCAAGCCGAGGATGCTGCAGCGCGACGACGTGGAGCGGCTGACCGGCCACCCGGTGGGCGGGGTCTGCCCGTTCGCGAACCCCGACGGGACGCGGGTGTTCCTCGATGAGTCGCTGCGCCGCTTCGAGACCGTCTTCCCCGCCGCAGGCACGACTGCCTCGGCGGTCGAGCTGTCGATCGCCGAGCTCTCCGAGCTCAGCGGCGCCGAGAGCTGGGTCGACGTGTCCCAGGGCTGGCAGGCGGACGACGCAGGCTGAACTCCGCAGGCGGGATCGATCCGCTCGAGATCCGGCCGCTCGAGATCCGGCAGAGCAGGATCCGGCCGAAAGGCGGTCAGTCCTGATCGGGAGCGGCTTCCGGGGCGCGCGCACCTTCATGAGCCCGGGACAACTCCTGAGCCAGCACCTGCCCGCCGCTGGTGAGCAGGGCGCGCCGCCACGGCACGACGCCGTCGATCTCGATCTGGATCGACATGCTGAGCACCGTCCGGATGATGACGATGAGGCCGAGGATCAGCGCGTCCTCGAGGGTCGGCGTCGAGATGGTGCGGATGATGTCGGCCGCGACGAAGATCTCGAGACCGAGCAGGATCGAGCCGCCGAGCGACGTGCGCAGCGTTTGGAACGCGGCTCGGCCGCCCCTGCCCGTGAGCAATGCCCGCGCCGAGAGCACGCCGGCGATCCCGAACCCGACCAGCAGCGCGACCACGCCGATCACCTCGACGACGAGCACCGTGGCGTCGAACAGCATCCTCACATCCATGGGATCAGCGTATCGGCGCTCGCTCGACACCGGATACCCGCCATCCGCAACGTCGACTCGGCCCCCGTGCTGCTGCAATCCGGGTCATAGCGAAACGAGGCTGAGCTTTCAAGCCCCTATCGGTCGCCAATGGGTCCGGCCTACCCTGTGAGAAGAACCGCACGAGACGCGTGCGGTGACCTCGAAAGGGGGCTGATCATGGGATTCCTGGCATTTCTTCTGCTCGGACTGATCGCAGGCGCCATCGCGAAGGCGATCCTGCCCGGCAAGCAGGGCGGCGGCTGGATCGCGACCCTCCTGCTCGGCGTCGTGGGTGCGATGCTCGGCGGCTGGCTTGGCGGCATGCTCTTCGGAGCGGACCTCGAGGGCTTCTGGTCGCTCGAATCCTGGCTGCTCGCGATCGGCGGTTCGATCATCGTGCTGCTGATCTACGGGCTCATCGTCGGCCGCCGCAAGGAGGCGTGAAACACAGGTCTGCGGGTCTGCGGATCTGCGGTGCATCCCGCCGATCCGCAGATCCGCCGCGACCGCCGCGCCCGGCCGTGTTGATCCGGCTTCGGATCTCCGGATCGCCAGCGCATCGTCGAGAGGACGGCGATCCGGGGTACCCGAAAGCATGCGGTGAACGCGGGTCGCCTGTTCCGCGCGTCAAGGGTTACTGAAATACCTGCACGCTCGAGTCGAGAATGAGAGAAACTGAACGGAGAGATAACGACGCAGGATCGCCGGGAGGCCGCATGTTCGAGAGCGATGCGCTGGATATCGCTCAGCGGTCGTCCACCGGGTCGCTACCGCCGGCCGACGACATCGCCGACCTGGTCGTACGGGCGCACGCGCGGTACGCGGATGTCAACGAGGGCCGCGTAGCCGACTACATCCCCATCCTCGCCGAGGCGGATCCGGCCCGGTTCGGGCTGTCGATCGTCGGCGTCGACGGCTCCGCGTTCGAGGCCGGGGACGTGGGCGTCGAGTTCTCGATCCAGTCGATCTCGAAAGCGTTCGTCTTCGCGCTCGTCTGCGAGGAGATCGGGCACGAGGCCGTGCACGAACTCGTCGGCGTCAACAACACCGGCCTCGCGTTCAACTCTCTGATCGCGATGGAGCTCAACGGCGGCAGCCCGATGAACCCGATGGTGAACGCCGGCGCGATCGCCACGACGGGATTGCTGCCGGCGGAATCGAGCGAGGAGCGCTGGCGACGCGTGCGCGAGGGGCTGTCCCGCTTCGCCGGGCGGAAACTCGCCCTCGACGAGGTCGTCTACCGTTCGGAGGCCGAGACGAACCACCGCAACCGGGCGATCGGCAAGCTCCTGCAGAGCTACGGGAGGCTGGACCCCGACCCGCTCGAGACGGTCGATGTGTACACGCGCCAGTGCGCGCTCTCGGTCACGGCGCACGACCTCGCCGTGATGGGGGCGACCCTGGCCGACGGCGGGGTGAACCCGATCACCGGCGAGCAGGTCGTCTCGGCCGCGGTGTGCCGCGACACGCTCACCGTGCTCGCCTCGTGCGGCATGTACGAGCGCTCCGGCGAGTGGCTGTTCGAGATCGGCCTGCCCGCGAAGTCGGGCGTCGCCGGGGGCATCGTCGCCGTGTCTCCCGGCAAGGGCGCGGTCGGCGCCTACTCCCCCAGGCTCGATCCGGCGGGCAACAGCGTCCGCGGCCAGCGCGCCTGCGCCTATCTTTCGCGTGCGCTCGGGCTCAACCTCTTCGCCTCCGCCCGCTGGTCCACCCCCGAACCGTCGTCGTCCAGCCGTGCGGACACGCGCCGGCATGCAGAGGAGCACCCCGATGTCTGATCCTTCCGCCGCTACCGACCCCGCACACGGCGACCCGGCCCGTGCCGGCGCTGCTTCCACCGGATCCGCCGGGGAGAAGCGCTCGTGGACGCCGATGGTGGGGCTCTTCCTCGCCCAGGTGCTGATGTCGTTCAACGTGGCGGCCCTGCCCATCTCGCTCGGCGGCATGGTGCAGGACTTCGGCGTGCCGCCGACCGTCGCGAGCACCACCATCGTCGTCTACGGCCTCGCGGTCGCCGCCCTCGTGATGACGGGCGCGAAGCTCGGCCAGCGCGTCGGCTGGGTGCTGATCTTCCGTGTGGTCGTCGCGATCTTCGCGGTCTCCTCGCTCATGATGATCTTCTCCCCCACCATCACCTGGGCCATCCTCGGCCAGGTGCTCGCCGGAGCCGCCGCCGCGATCATCGTGCCGGCGCTCGTCGCGCTCATCGCCGAGAACTACCGCGGCGATCAGCAGGCCACCGCGGTCGGCTCGCTCGGGTCGGCTCGCGCCTTCTCGGGGCTGAGCGCGTTCCTCATCGGCGGTACGCTCGGCACGTTCGTGGGGTGGCGGCCGGTGTTCATGGTCACGCTCGGGCTCGCGGTCCTCGTGTTCCTGTTCAGCTTCAAGCTGCGCTCGGATCGTGGCAACCCCGGCATCAAGATCGATCTGGTCGCCTCGCTCTTCATCGGCCTGGCGATCGTGCTGGTCACCCTCGGTTTCAACAACCTGAACGGCTGGGGGATCCTCTTCGCAGAGCCTGCGGCGCCCTTCGACGTCGTCGGTCTCTCCCCCGCGCCGATCCTCGTCGTGCTCGGCGTGATCTTCGGGCAGGTCTTCTTCGTCTGGACGAATCACCGGGCGAGGCAGGGCAAGGTGCCGCTGGTCGACCTCAGCGTGCTGAAGGAGCCCACGGAGCGGGCGGCGGTCTACGCGATGTTCATCATCGTCGCGATGGAGGCGGCCGTGAACTTCACGGTGCCGACGTACATCCAGATCGTGCAGGGCCGCACCCCGTTCGACACCTCCCTGGCGATGATGCCGTTCAACCTCACCGTGTTCGTGACCGCGACGCTGATCGTGCGCTTCTACAAGCGGCACACCCCGCGCACGATCGCGCTGTTCGCGTTCGGCCTCACCACGGCGGCGCTCGTCTGGCTGGCGTTCGTCGTGAACAACAACTGGGAGACGCTGCCGACGATCCTCGGCCTGATCGTCTTCGGCGTCGGCCAGGGGGCGCTCGTCACGCTCGTCTTCAACGTGCTCGTGACCGCGGCCCCGAAGGAGCTCGCCGGTGACGTCGGTTCGATCCGCGGGACGACGCAGAACCTGGCCTCGGCGGTCGGCACGGCCGTGATGGGCGCGGTGCTGGTGACCACGCTCGGGATCGGCCTCGCGAGCGCGGCGGCGGATCATCCGGAGCTGCCGCCGGAGCTCGTCGCCCAGGTCGATCTCGACAACGCGAACTTCATCAGCAACGACGAACTGCGCCAGGTGCTCGAGGGCACGACCGCGGACGCCGCCCAGGTGGAGGCTGCGGTCGCGCTGAACGAGGAGCAGCGTCTCCGGACGCTCAAGCTCGGCTTCCTGATCCTCGCCGGCATCAGCGCGCTGGCCGCGGTGCCGGCCTCGCGCTTGCCCCGTTACCGGCCCGACGAGATCCCGGAAGAAGCCGTCGGATCGCGGGAAGGCGCCTGACCCGGCGCCCGGCCCTCGCCGCCCGACCCGCACCGCCCGGCTCACCGTTCCCGATTCACCGCCTCGCGCTCAGCACCAGTTCGGCCCATACGCACACCGAAAGGAACCTCTCATGCTCAGGATCGCACGACACGCACGACAGACACGCCTCGGCGCCTCGATCGCCGCGGCACTCCTCGGCGCCGGCCTCGTTCTCGCGACGGCGGGCTGCGCGGGCGGCGGCGAGGACTTCACCGGCGATTGGGGTGACGCGGCCGCCTCGGACCAGCCTTCGCTGTCGATCGAGGAGGGCGGCGCGTTCTCGGGCACCGACGGCTGCAACCGGCTGACCGGCACGGCTAAGATCTCGGGCGACACGATCGACTTCGGCGTCGTCGCGAGCACGATGATGGCCTGCGAGGGTGTGGACACCTGGCTGAACGGCCTCGCGACGGGCACGATCGCCGGCGACGCGCTCGAGATCAGCGACGCGGACGGCAACGTGATCGGATCGCTGCCGCGCCAGTGAACGAATCCCGGCAGTGAACGGATCCCGGCTGTGAACGGGCCCCGGTGGTGAACGAACCCCATCGAATCGCCGGGCCGGCCGGGGTTCTCAGCCGCGCCCGGTGAAGCGATCCATCGACGAATAGACGTGGAAGACGCGGCCGCCGATCGCGTCCCAGGCGCGCGTGGGCAGCACTCCGCGCAGCGCCATGGCGAGCTTCACCGTCCAGGGCTTCGTCACGATCGGCGTCCCCGCGAGCATGCCGCGCCACGCCGCGCGCACCGCGGTGCTGGGCCGCATGATCGGCGTGAGCAACGGCCCGCGCGCGCCCGAGAACATGCCCGTGGAGATGTAGCTGGGGCAGAAGGTGGTGACGGCGATGTGGCCGTGACCCTCGCGCTCGAGCTCGAGCCTGAGCGAGTCGCTCCAGCCGATCATCGCCCATTTCGAGGCGGCGTAGACGCTCATCCGCGGGTTCGCCAGCGTGCCGGCGGCCGAGGCGATGTTCAGGATCCGCTTGGGCCGCGAGCGGTCGGCCAACATGGCCGGCAGGAGCTCGCGGGTGAGCCACATGGGCGCGAGCGTGTTGACCCGCATCGTCGCCTCGATGTCGCGCTCGGGCTCGTGCTCCCAGAAGAGTGCGCCTCGCACGATGCCGGCGTTGTTCACCAGGATGTCGGGGTCTCCGAGCTCCTCGCGGGTGCGCCGGGCGGCACGGGAGATCGCCTCGCGGTCCGCGATATCGACGGTGTAGGCGCGGACGCGGACGGAGTCCGTCGCGTCGGCCGGGGCACGCCCTACCGCGGTGTTCTCCGCAGGGGTTGCGTCGAGTTCCGCAGTGTCGAGTTCAGCAGTGTTGAGTTCGGCACTGTCGAGTTCGGCGGCGAGCGCCTCGACCCGCTCCCGGTCCACGTCCCAGAGCGCCACCGCCGCCGCGCCTTCGCGCACGGCGCGGCGGGCGTAGAGCTCCCCCATCCCGCGCGCCGCGCCGGTGATCAATACGACGGAGCCGGGAACGACGGCGCTGGGCGCCCTGCGGTTCGAGGCGGCGGTTCGCGGCACAGCTGTCCGCAGCACGGCGGTGCGCGATGCGGCGATGCGCGATGCGGATGTTGAGCGGGACGGCTGCACTGACATGGCTTCACACTAGCGCGGGACGAGTTCCGGGTTTCCCGGGAATACTTCGCGCTCCACTGTGTTACATTAGATGCAAACGCATATAGATTGCGCCGGGTCACGAACTACGGCGCACGAGGTCAGGAGCATCACATGGAATTCGGCGTCTTCTCCGTCAGCGACATCACGCGCGACCCCACGACCGGGAACACCCCGAGCGAGGCCGAGCGCATCGACGCCGCCGTGCAGATCGCCAAGAAGGCCGAGGAGGTCGGCCTCGACGTCTTCGCGATCGGCGAGCATCACAACCCGCCCTTCTTCTCTTCGAGCCCCACGACCCTGCTCGCCTACATCGCCGCGCAGACGACGACGCTGAAGGTCAGCACCGCGACGACCCTGATCACGACGAACGACCCCGTGCGCATCGCCGAGGAGTACGCGATGCTGCAGCATCTCGCGAAGGGTCGCATGGACCTCATGCTCGGCCGCGGCAACACCGCGCCGGTGTACCCCTGGTTCGGCAAGGACATCCGCAGCGGGCTGCCCCTCGCCCTCGAGAACTACAAGCTGCTGCACCGTCTCTGGCGCGAGGACGTCGTCGACTTCGAGGGCAACTTCCGCACCCCGCTCGACGGCTTCACGAGCACGCCGCGCCCCCTCGACGACGTGCCGCCCTTCGTGTGGCACGGATCGATCCGCACCCCGGAGATCGCCGAGCAGGCCGCGTTCTACGGCGACGGCTTCTTCGCCAACAACGTGTTCTGGCCGAAGGAGCACTTCAAGCGCCTCATCGACTTCTACCGTCAGCGCTACGCCCACTATGGCCACGGCACCGAGAAGCAGGCGATCGTCGGCCTCGGCGGCCAGGCGTTCATCGCCAAGAAGTCGCAGGACGCGTGGAACCAGTTCCGGCCCTACTTCAACGAGGCCCCGGTCTACGGCAACGGCCCCCGCATGGAGGACTTCGTCGATCAGACCCCGCTCTCGGTCGGCAGCCCGCAGGAGGTCATCGACAAGACGCTGACGTTCCAGGAGTACTTCGGCGACTACCAGCGCCAGATGTTCCTCATCGATCACGCCGGCCTGCCGCTGAACCTGGTGCTCGAGCAGATCGAACTGCTCGGCGAGCACGTGGTGCCGGTGCTGCGCAAGGAGCTCGAGTCCCGGCGCGATCCCGAGACCCCCGCGACTGCGCCGACGCACGCCCAGCTGGTGACCGCGAAGTACGGCGACGCGGCGCCGCGGCAGCCGCGCCCCAACCCGAACCGCGGCGACAACGTGACCGGCGGCTCCCCCTACCAGGACACCCCCGCACCCAGCGGCGCGGCGTTCGGGCTGTAAGGGGCGGGCGATGAGCATCCGGCTCGCCAACGAGGCCTGGGAGGCGGTGATGACCGCCCACGCGCGGCTCAATTCGCGCTTCGCGGCCGAGCGCATGTGGGCGGAGCTGAGCATGCGGGAGTACGACGTGCTCTACACGCTCGCGAAGCGCGGCGAGCCGATGCGCCTGAGCGAGGTGCACCACGGGGTCCTGCTCAGCCAGCCCGCGCTCTCGAGGCTGGTGGACCGGCTCGAGGCCCGCGGTCTCGTGGCCCGCGAGGTCGACGCGGAGGATCGCCGGGCGATCCAGATCTCGCTCACCGAGGCGGGAGCGGAGGCGCAGCGTTCCGTCGGCCGCCAGCACGCGCGG
>NZ_JBHSRW010000100.1:0-8496 GCF_042659205.1 Leucobacter soli | reverse complement strand
AGGGCCGCGCTCGGCCCGGCCGTGCTCGGCCCGGCCCAGTTCGTCGAAGCGGCCGCGGATCTCCGCGCGCAGCTGCTCGAACGCGTGCGAGTCGCGATCCCGCTCGTCGGGGGCCACACCGGGCAGGATCCGGTCGATGCGCCCCGGGCGCGGGCTCATGAGCACGATGCGGTCGCCGAGCGTGATCGCCTCGTCGATGTCGTGGGTGACGAAGAGCATCGTGGTGTGGTTCTGCTCCCACATCTCGAGCAGCGCCCCCTGCATCTGGGTGCGGGTGAAGGCGTCGAGCGCGCCGAAGGGCTCGTCGAGCAGCAGGATCCGCGGCTCCCGCAGGAGGGCGCGCGCGATCGAGACCCGCTGCAGCATGCCGCCCGAGAGCTCCTTCGGGTACGCCTTGGCGAAGCCGCTGAGGCCGGTCATGATCAGCAGTTCGTCGACCGCCGCCCGGACCGTGCGGTTGCGGAGCGAGAGGTTCGCGGCGATGTTTCGTTCGACCGTGAGCCACGGCATCAGCCGGTGCTCCTGGAACACGACCGCGCGGTCGGGCCCCGGCTTCGCGATCCCCGTTCCCTCGAGCTCGATCGTCCCGCCGCTCGGCGCCTCGAGGCCCGCGACCAGCTTCAGCAGGGTGCTCTTGCCGCAGCCGCTCGGGCCGACGACCGTCACGAGCTCGCCCCGGGCGACCGACAGATCGACCGAGCTCAGCGCGTGCACGGCCCGGCTCTCGGAGTGGAATACCTTCTCGACGCCGTGCAGCCGCAGATAGTCCGGCTGGCCCCGCACCGCGGAATCGACCATCAGCGGGCCCCGCGTGCGACCGTGTGGCGGTTCGGCACGTACGGCAGGCCGAGGTTCTCGCGCAGCGTGCCGCCCGCGTACTCGTCCGGGTAGAGCCCGCGCCGGCGCAGCTCGGGGAGCACGAGCGAGACGAAGTCCTCGAGCCCAGAGGTCTGCAACCAGGGGTTCAGCAGGAAGCCGTCGGCGGCGCCGTCGCGGTACCAGTGCTCGAGAGCGTCGGCGACCTCCTCGGGCGTGCCGAAGAAGTCCTCGCGGGGCGTCGCCGCGATCCGGGCGACCTGGCGCAGCGTCAGGTTGTCGCGCTTCGCGAGGTCGCTCCACGACTTCGAGATGCCCTGCATGTGGTTCGCGCCGAGGTGCGACAGGTCGGGGAACGGCCCGTCGAGATCGTAGCCGCTGAGGTCGGCGTAATCGTAGAAGAAGCTCAGCCACTTGAGCGCCTCGGCGTCGTCGGTGTAGCTCAGGATCCGCTCGAACTTGTCCTCGGCTTCGGCCCGCGTCGGAGCGACCACGACGTGGGCGCCCATGAAGATCTTCGTGAGGTCGGGGTCGCGGCCGGCCTCGCCCACGAGGCGTTTGACGTCGCCGTAGTACTCGGCCGCGCCCTCGAAGGTGTTGTTCTTCGCGAAGATCGCCTCGGCGTGCGTGCTGGCGAAGGCCCGCCCCGTCGGGGAGGATCCGGCCTGGAAGATCACGGGATGGCCCTGCGGAGAGCGCTGGATGTTCAGCGGCCCCCGCACCGAGAAGTAGTCGCCCGTGAAGTCCAGCCGGTGCTGCTTCGACTCGTCCAGGTAGACGCGGGTCGCGGGATCCTCGACGAAGGCGTCGTCCTCGTAGCTGTCCCAGAGGCCCTGCATCACGCGCACGTACTCATCGGCCCGCGCGTAGCGCTCGTCGTGCGGCAGGAGCGGCGCGTCGCTGAAGTTCGCCGCCGAGCTCTCCCAGGCCGACGTCACGACATTGATGCCGGCGCGGCCTCCGCTGAGCAGGTCGATCGAGGCGATCTGGCGGGCGACCGTGTACGGGTCGGTGTAGCTCGCCGACATCGTCGCGACGAGGCCGATGTCCTTCGTCTGCACGGCGAGCGCTCCCAGCAGCGAGATGGGCTCGAAGCGGTTGAGGTAGTACGGCTTCGCTCCGGGCTCGACCGAGACGCTGTCGGCGACGAAGACGAAGCTGAACTTCGCCGCTTCGACGATGTCGACGATCTTCGATATCAGGCCGAAATCGACCGCGGCGCCCCGAGGGGTCGCCGGGTCGATCCAGCCGTTGACGGCGTTGCCGGTGGGCTCCAGCAGGAGCCCGAATCGGATGTGATCCCTGCTCATGCCGTGATCAGAGTCCTGCTCGTTCGAAGGCGTCGGTGGCGGCGACCGTGGAGATGTCGACCTCGGTCGCGATCTCGCCCTCGGCGAAGAAGAGATCGGCGACCTGCTGGTACTCGGCGACGAGAGCGTCGTCGAGCGGGAGGTTCAGCGGTCCGCTGACACCGAGGAAGCTCTCGACGACCGCGTAGTCCATGCCGCGATCGTCAGCGATGGCCTGGATCGCCGCCTCCGGCTCCGACTCGAGCCAGTCGATCGCGTCCTGGCGGGCGCCCAGGTAGGCGGCGAGCAGAGCGTCGTTCTCGGCGTGCACCGTGCGGGTGACGAGGGCGCCGGGGATCAGCCCGAGATCCTCGCCGCTGGTCAGCTGACGGCCGTTGCTGTCGTCGATCGCGGTGGCCTGTCCGCTCCAGATGGCCCAGGCGTCGACGTCGCCCTGCAGGAAGGCGTTCTGCGCCTCGTCCGGCTTCAGATCGACGATCTCGAGGTCGCTGCTCGAGAGGCCGGCGTCGGCGAGCGCGCGGACGAGGAGCGCCCAGCCGCTGCTGCCCTTCGCGGCGGCGACCTTCTTGCCCGCCAGCTCGGCGATCGTCTGCGGGCCGTCCGGCGCGACGAAGACGACGTCGCCGCCGCCGGTGGAGGCCGCACCGATCAGGCGGAAGTCGACCCCGGCGGCCACGCCGACGGGGAGGCCCGGGTAGCCGATGTCGGTGAAGTCCAGCTTGCCCGCGGCGATGCCCTCGAGCATCTGCGAACTGGTGCCGAGCGAGGTGTACTCGACCGAGATGCCGAGCTCGCCGAGGCGCTCGTCGAAGAAGCCGCCGACCTTCGCGATCTCGTTCGCGCCGGTCGCGGAGGTCGTGTCGACGAAGATCGTCGTGGGCTGCTCGGTGGCGCCGTCGCCGCCCGTGTCACCCCCGTCGGAGGGTGCCGAAGCGCAACCGGTGAGCGCGAGGGCGAGGCCCGCCGCAGCGGCGATGGCGAGTCGGGTGGTCTTGGCGAAAGCGCGCATGGGGGATCTCCGTGTCGGCGTGAAGGTACCCGTCCAACTTAGAGGAAGAACATCACATGAGCGAATGCGTGCGGTAATCCGGGGTAATGAATGCGGATCACCGGCGGCGCAGCAGCACGATGCCGTCCGCGAGCGTCGCCGTCTCCCCGTCGGGGCCGGTCGCCTCGCGGTCGCGCGTCTCGGCCAGGAGGATCTCCCACTCCGCATCGTCGAGGCCGAGCGACGCTATCTCCTCGTCGGGCGTCGGGAACGAGGGGTGGCCCGGATCCTGCCCGTCGTGCGCGTGCTCGTGCTCGTGTGCGTGTCGCGCCTTCGCCCAGGGCGGCGGAGCGGCGTGGGCGGTGATGAGCAGGTGCCCGCCGGGCGCGACGTGCTCGGCCGCGAGACGCAGGATCCGCTCGCGCGGAAGCTCCACCGGCGAGTGCAGGAAGCTGGCGGAGACGAGGTCGAAGCGCTCCCCCGCGTCGAGCCCGGAGAGATCCGCGACGCGGAAGCCGGCCTGCGCTTCGCCGAGTCCCGCCGGGCGCGCCGCCGCCTCGGCGCGGCCGATCGCGGTCCGCGAGATATCGATCCCGGTGGCCTTCCACCCCTGCCTGGCGAGCCAGACGACGTCGCCGCCCTCGCCGCACCCCAGGTCGAGCGCACGGCCGGGCTCCAGGCTCGCCGCGACATCGGCGAGCACGCGATTCACGCGACCCGACCAGATCCGATCCGATTCGCCGTACCGCTCCTCCCAGTATTCCGCCGGTGCGACCTCGGGCCACGGGCCCGGATCCCCGTCCCCGGCACTCCGCGAATCGTGGACCTCGGACCCCTCGCTGGCCTCGCTGGCCTCGGCCAGCTCGAACTCCTCCTCGACGAGGGCCCAGTTCACCGACGCGCCGGTGAAGGATCCCACGCCCGCCGACATCGGTACGTTCAGGCTCGGATCCACGACGTTCCCGACCGCCCAGATGCGCGGGGCGCTGGTCCGGTATACCGCATCCACCGCGAGGAAGCTGCCCATCGGGGTCTCAGCGCGCTCGAGGCCGAGACCGGCGAGGAAGTGATCGTGGGGCGTCGAGGCCCCGAACGTGAAGACCGCATCGATCTCCGTCACCCCGCCATCCGCGGTGCGGACACCTGTGAGGCGCCCCGCATCCGCGCCGGATCCGCCGCTCGCCTCCCCCAGCAGTTCGACGACCGGGGATTCGATCACGGCGATCCCTCGCGCGCGCAACCGTCGCGTCGTGGCGTCATCGACATCTCCCGCACCGGCGGAGAACAGGGTGACCCGGTCGCTCCACTGCCGCACCAGCTGCACCTGGTGGAGGCTCATCGGCGAGCGCGCGATCACGCCGAGGCTCTGGTCGCGGACTTCCCAGCCGTGGCAGTACGGGCAGTGCAGGACGCTCGTGCCCCAGCGCTCGGCCAGGCCCGGAATGCCCGGTAGTTCGTCGGTGAGCCCGGTGGCCACGATCAACGCCCGAGCACGCAGCTCGGTGCCGTCTCGCAGCGACACCCGCACGACGCCACCGATCCCGGCCTCGGGCTCCGACACCGTCTCGACCTCGCCGTCGACGAACACGCACCCGTAGCCGGCGACCTCGGCCCGCACGCGCTCGAGGTACTCGCCGGGCGGCACCCCTTCGAAGCCGGGCACGCCGTGCATGCGGTCGGCGAAGCGGTTGCGCGGTTGCCCGGCGTCTATCACGAGGACTCGCCGCCGCGCACGGCCGAGCATCAGCGCTGCGGCGAGTCCTGCCGGCCCGCCGCCGACCACGATGACGTCGAGCGGATCCCGCATCGCACCGGTGTCCCGCGCAGCACCGGTGTCCCGCGTCGCCGTTGCGGCAGGAGCCGAACCTGCGGGTGGTGCCGCGATCGATGCGGTGTTCTCGGGCTCTGCCTCGTTCACGAGCGGGGTCTCGGTCATGTCCGGTGTCGCTTCCATGTCGCCAGCAAACCGGTATGAGACCATAATTGCAAATACTTTTGCAGAATTGGCAAACAGGAGGTTCGCGCAATGGATGAACTCGCCCATCTCGGGGAACGGCTGCGCGCCTACCGCCTCGGGCGCGATCTCACGCTCGAGCAGCTGGCCGCGCGCACCGCGGTGTCGATCAGCACCCTCTCCCGGCTCGAGTCGGGCAAGCGTCAGGCCAGTCTCGAGCTCCTGCTGCCGATCACCCGTTCCCTCGGCATCGGGCTCGACGACCTCATCCGACCGCAGGCGCCCGATCCGCGCGTCACCGGAACGGCGGTGCGCCGCGACGGCATGCTGATCGCCCGACTCTCGCCCGAGGGCTCACCCGTGCAGACCTACAAGATCACCTATCCGCCGGGGCGGGAGCTGCCGCGGCTGCGCGTGCACGACGGCTACGAATGGCTGTACGTGCTCTCCGGCCGGCTGCGCCTGCGCCTGGGCGAACGAAATCTGGTGCTGACGCACGGCGAGGCGGCGGAGTTCGACACCCGGATCCCGCACGCCATGTCGGCGGACGGCCGGCGGCCCGCGCAGGTCATCAGCATCTTCAACGACGCCGGGGAACGCATGCACACCCGGCTGGCGCAGGAGACGACGGAAGACCAGACGCCCGAGGCGCAGAAGAATGGGACAACCCCAAGCGAGTGATGTGAGTGCCTGTGGAGCCGAGGGGAATTGAACCCCTGTCCACTTCGATGATTCCATGCCTTCTACGGGTGTAGTTCGTGAAAGCGTTCTACTCGGCCCCGTCCTTTGTCGCGAACACCTAGGACGACAGGCCCAGTCTCAGTGAAAGTCCCGATGCGCCCTGAAACACGACGCATCAGCAAGCCCTCTAAATGACGCCAGGGACCGGGGCGAAGGCGAACCCGGCCTGACGGACTCGGTCTCGTGCTTAGGCAGCGAGAGCGAAGTCGGTGCGCTTAGCGTTGGCACCTATGGTTTGCGACGGGCGTTAACGAGATAACGTCGCGTCCTCGACCCGCTTCTCACAGTCTCAAATCGACGTGTCGAAACCGATCGGCCCCGTGCGAGCCACCCGCAAGCGGGCGCCCTTGGGCATTCACATCACGCGCTGTGGAGTTGTCAAGATCCCGGGAGTACCGGGCCTTACAGTTTAGCACGACAACGGCCCACTGATCCTCCCCCGCCGTGACGGTCGCCGCCGCGGTGCAGTCTGGCCGGCACATCCCTGCCCCACTGCTTTGTCCGCAGTTCGCGCACTCGGCCATGACTCGGGCTGCCGCGCTCGGCCCCATGGGAACCCACTGACGAACGGCCCCCTTCCTGGCGAGCGGCCCCCGTACGCACCGGGAGGAACCGGGCCGCTCGTCAGGAAAGGGGCCACTGGTCAGGAGAGAGACAGGCGGGGACCTCCGCCTGAAGCTCAACGCCGGAGCGCCGACCCCGGAGGCTCAGTCCCGGGGCACGAGCCGCCGCAGCTGCGTCACATGCGCGGGGGTCAGCTCCTCGAGCGAGGCGACCTCGAGCAGCTTCATCGTGCGGACGACCTGCTCGGAGAGGATCGCGATCATGCGGTCGACCCCCTCCCGCCCGCCGGCCATCAGGCCGTAGAGGTAGGCGCGCCCCACAAGGGTGAACTTCGCACCCAGCGCGATGGACGCGACGATATCGGCGCCGTTCATGATGCCGGTGTCGATCACGACCTCGGTGTGATGGCCGACCTCGCGCACGACCTCGGGCAGCAGGTGGAACGGGATCGGGGCGCGGTCCAGCTGCCGGCCGCCGTGGTTCGACAGGATGATCCCGTCGACGCCGAGATCGACGAGCTTCTTCGAGTCCTCGACGTTCTGCACGCCCTTGACCACCAGTTTGCCCGGCCACATGCCGCGGATGACCTCGAGGTCGTCGAACGAGATCGACGGATCCATCGCCGAGTCGAGCAGCTCGCCCACGGTGCCGCCGGTCGTCGACAGCGAGGCGAACTCCAGCTTGGGCGTCGTGAGGAAGTCCCACCACCACCAGGGCCGCGGAATGGCGTTCGCGATGGTACCGAGCGAGAGCTGCGGCGGGATCGAGAAGCCGTTGCGCTTGTCGCGCAGGCGCGCCCCCGCCACCGGGGTGTCGACGGTGAACATCAGCGTGTCGAAGCCGGCCGCGGCGGCGCGCTCCACGAGGCCGTAGGAGATCTCGCGCTGGCGCATGACGTAGAGCTGGAACCAGTTGCGGCCATCGGGGTTGGCCGCCTTCACGTCCTCGATGGAGGTCGTGCCGAGCGTCGAGAGGGTGAACGGGATTCCTGCAGCGGCAGCGGCCGAAGCGCCAGCGGTCTCGCCCTCGGTCTGCATGAGGCGGGTGAAGCCCGTCGGCGCGATGCCGAAGGGCAGGGCGGAGGATCCGCCGAAGATCTCGGCTCGCGTGTCGACGTTCGACACGTCGCGCAGGATCGACGGATGGAACTCCACGTCCTCGAACGCCTGCCTGGCTCGCGCCAGCGAGAGCTCGCCCTCGGCGGAACCGTCGGTGTAGTCGAAGGCGGCCTTCGGCGTGCGCCGCTTCGCGATGTCGCGCAGGTCGTGGATCGTGAGCGCTCGATCCAGCCGCCGCTTGCGGCCGTCGAATTCGGGCTTCTTGAACTGCATGAGCTCGAGGATCTCGCCCGGCTTCGGGAACTGTCGCTTGACCACTCTGGAACCTACCTCGGGAGATATTCGATGACGTCGGATGAACGCGCGACTACGGCGCGGATGGCTTCTGCCTCGCTGCCGACGAGGCCGAGCGCGCGCGCCTGCACGAGCATGTTGCCCATGGCGGTCGCCTCGGTCGGGCCGGCGTAGACGGGCAGGCCGGAGCGGTCGGCGGTCGCCTGGCAGAGCAGCGCGTTCTGCGAGCCACCGCCGACGATGTGGATCACGCCGACCGGCTGGTCCGCGAGTTCGGAGGCGGTTCGCACGGCGTCGGCGAAGGCCTGCGCCAGGCTCTCGACGATGCAGCGCACCACTTCGGCGCGCCCCTCGGGAACGCGCTCGCCGTGCTCCCGGTACCAGGCGGCGATGCGGCCCGGCATGTCGCCCGGCGGCAGGAACGCGGGGTCGTTGACGTCGAAGGTCGGAAGGCCGCTCCCGAGCCGGCCGGCCTCGTCGAGCAGTTCGCCGAGCAGGCTGGAGCGCTGGGCGTCGGTCGCCGAGGGCTCCCAGCCGCGCAGCGACTCCGAGAGGAGCCACAGCCCCATGACGTTGTGCAGGAACCGCACGCGGCCGTCGAGCCCGCCCTCGTTCGTGAAGTTCGCCGCGCGGGCGGCCTCGTCGAGCACCGGGGAGTCGAGCTCGAGCCCGACGAGGCCCCACGTGCCGCAGGAGATGTACGCGAAGTCGGGGCGCGTCGCGGGCACGGCGGCGACCGCGGAGGCGGTGTCGTGCGAGGCCACGGCGACG
>NZ_JBHSRW010000099.1:0-8626 GCF_042659205.1 Leucobacter soli | reverse complement strand
TGGCCGGCGAGGATCGCTCCCGCGCCGGCGGTGAGTAGCGCGTCGAGGGCGCTGCGGTACGGGGCGTGGACGGCGCCGATGCGCACGGGGTCGCCCTCGTGCGGGCCGAGATCCGTCAGTGCGGCGCGCATCCGGTCCGCGTCGTCGTAGCGGATGTGCGGGTCGCCGAGTCCCAGGAGCTCGAGATCGGTGCCGCGCACGCGCAGCCGCGCGGCGGAGTTGTTCAGATCGGTGAAGCCGAGGTCGACGAGCCCGCTGGTGAGGGCGGCGTTGTCGATGTCCTGCTGCCGGGTGGAGAGCCGGCTCGGCTCGAGGAGGTACTTGACCGGGTTCTTCAGGATCGGTCCGTAGTAGTCGTTCGATCCGTGCACGAAGACGCCCTTGGCGCCGGAGTCGGCGAGCGGTCGCAGGGAGTGCAGGAGCGGCTCACGGGCTTCCACATGCCCGAGGAGGTCGCCGGTCAGGACGACGAGGTCGGGCCGTAGCGCGGCGAGCCGACGCACCCAATCGATCTTGCGGTGCTGCCAGGGCGCCAGGTGCAGATCGCTGAGCTGCAGCACGCGCAGGGGCGCGGCATCCGGCGGCAGCAGCGGCAGTGCGTGCCGGCGCAGGGTGAAGAGCCGCGGCTCGACGAGCGTGCCCCACGCGAGGGCGCCGAGGGCGGCGCCCCCGAGCAGCTTCACCACCCGGGTCATGAGCAGTCGATGCGCAGCGTGATCTGACTCGAGCGTTTCGCGTCGTTCCCGGCGCCGGGATTCATCGATCTGACGGGGTCGTTGTTCTTGGGGCGGCCGTCACCGTTCGAGCACTGGCCGACGACCGAGCCGAAGCCCGAGGCGTTCAGCGTCTGCACGGCGTCGCGATAGCTCATGCCCACCACATCGGGCAGCTCGGTCATCTTGCCGTTGCTGCGGTAGATGGTGATGGCGCTGCCCACGGGCACCGAGGCGCCGCCCTCCGGGTCGGTTCCGGCGACCAGTCCCTCGGACACGGACGAATCCTTCGTGCCGCCGTCGGTCACGCCGAAGCCGGCAGCGGTCAGCAGCTGGGATGCCTCGTCGAAGCTCTTGCCGCGAACATCCGGCACCTTGGCGAGGGTCTGCTTGAGTGCATCCGCCGAGGGCTCGGGGAACGCCTTGCCGCCGTACTTCTGGTCGGCCATGTTCATCATGGCGGGCCAGATGACCTGGTCGCCGGCCATGAGGCCGCTGTACCCGCCGAAGTTGATGGTGGGGACGCGGCGGCAGTCGTTCTTCGAGAAGCAGTACGGGCCGGCGTTGCCGAGCCAGGTGGCCGTGGCGACCTCGGTGCTGGCGCCGACGGTCCAGTTGTCGAGGGTGTCGTCGGTCGTGCCGGTCTTGGCGAGGTGCGGGGTGCCGTACGCGGAGCGCGCGTGGCTCACGAAGTTCACCGTGTCGACGGCGAACTTCAGCACGTAGGCGACGCCTGCCGCCACGTCGGCCGAGATGGCCTGCTTGCACTTGCTGCCGGTGAAGGGCACGTCCTCGCCGTCGGGCCCCGTGATGCTGTCGATCGGGCTCGGGGTGCAGACCTTGCCGCCCCCGGAGAACGCGGCGAATGCCGAGGCCATCGTGATCGGCGCGATCTCGTCGATGCCGGCGTACACGTTCGAGAGCGCCGGCGTGAGGTCGGTCGTGCCGTAGGTCGACCAGTTCTTGTTCTCCTGCGGTGCGGCGCGCCGGATGCCCAGATCCTCCGCGAGCTTGATCGTGTCGCACAGGTCGAGCTTCTGCTGCATCGACATCACGGCGCCGTTCAGCGACTGGGCGATGCCGGTCTGCACGGAATGGTTGCCGCGCACGCCCAAGTTGTCGTTCTGGAAGGTGAAGGGGCCGTATCCGTAGACGCCTTCGCTCGAGCAGGAGTCCTTGAAGTCCTGCTGCTGCACGGTTCTACCGTTCACGTTCACGATCTCGCGCACGGAGTGCCCGGTTCTCAACCACTCCGCGAGGGTGATCGGCTTGAACGTCGATCCGACTTGGAATCCGCCGGATCCGCCGTCCTCGAAGTTCGTGTTGTAGTTGATGCTCGTGTAGTCCTTGTGCTTCTTCAAGAAGTCCGTGTCGTCGGCGAACGGCCGGTTCTGCACCATGGCGAGCACCCGCCCGGTGCCGACTTCGACGCTGACGCTCGCGGCGCCCAGGTTGATGCCGTCCATCTGGGCCGGGGCCTCCTGGCGCATGGCGGAGAGGCCGGCCTTCTGGATGTCGAGATCCACCGTCGTCATGATCTCGTAGCCGCCGCGCAGGAAGTTGAAGTTGCGCTCCTCCGCGGTGTTGCCGAAGCTCGAATCCTGCTCGATACGGCGCTGCACGTAGTCGCAGAAGTGGCCGAGGCCGTACTTCTCCTCGGCGACCGTGCAGCCCGAGTAGCGCGGGGTGATCTTCGGCTTCACCTCGGTCGCGACCGCCTTGTCGTGCTGCTCCTGCGTGATCTTGCCCGTCTCGAGCATGCGACCCAGGATCCAGTTGCGGCGGTCGGTGTTCGGCTCGATGTTCTCCTCGAGATCGAGCTGCAGCTGCGACGGCCAGTAGACGATGGCCATCAGGCTCGCGGACTCGCTCAGCGTCAGCTTCTTCGCGCTCTTGCCGTAGTAGTACTGCGCGGCCGACTCGATGCCGTAGACGGTGCGGCCGAAGAGCGCGATGTTCAGGTAGCCGAGGAGGATCTGATCCTTCGAGTACTCCTTCTCGATGCTGATCGCGTAGCGCATCTCCTTGAGCTTGCGGTCGGCATCGCGTCGCGTGGCGTCCTTGTACGCCGCGTCGCGCTCCGTCTCGTCGGCGATCGACTCGGCCTGCTGGATCAGGACGTTGCGCACGTACTGCATGGTGATCGTCGAGGCGCCGCCGGCGTCGTTGCCGCTCAGCTCGCCGATCGTGGCTCGGCCTACGCCGAGGATGTCGACGCCGCCGTGCGTGTAGAAGCGCGGATCCTCGGCCGCGACGGCCGCATCCTTCACGTACTGCGAGATGTTGTTCCAGTCGACCATCTCGCGGTTCTGCGCATAGAACGTGGCGATCTCGACGGTCTTCTTGCCCTTCTTCGCGTAGAGCGTCGAGGGCTGGGCGAGCTGGCCCGGGTTCAGGTGGTTCGGGAGGTTCTCGAAGACGCCGATGGCGGAGTTCGCGGCGAGGCCGCTCATCGCGACGACCGGGGTGACCGCGACCGTGACGAGGATGCCGGCGACCACGCTCATGATGATCGCACCGATGAGCCCGCCGATCGCGCCGCCGGCGCTGCGGGGCTTGGCCGTGCGGACAGCGCTCTTCGAGGGCCGAGAGGAGGGAGAAGCCATAGAATCAATCGTAAGCGACGCACCTGACAAATCCCTTCTGCGGCTGATTTCGCGAGATTTCTGGACGCGCAGGTGCTCGCATCGCCGGGGCGCCGCCATCGCCTGCCCCGAGAAGGCCCCCGAGAATGCAAGGAGTCGCCGTGAGCGAGAACACCGAACCGGAGCAGCGGAACTGGGAGTACTTCGTCACCCCCCTGCTGCTCCACAACGAGGCCCAGATCCTCAACAACTGGGGCGCCCAGGGGTGGGAGCTGGTGCAGATCATCGAGGGCCCCGCCGGGGGCAACGTCGCATACCTGAAGAGAGAGAAGGCCTGAATTGTCAGTGATCGAAGACCGCCTGCGCGAACTGGGCTACGAAGTCCCCGAGGTCGCGGCCCCGGTGGCCGCCTACGTGCCCGCGCTCCGTCGCGGCGACGTCGTCTACACGTCGGGCCAGCTGCCGTTCGTCGACGGGGCACTGCCCGCGACCGGCAAGGTCGGCGCCGAGGTCACGGCGGAGCAGGCCGAGGATCTCGCTCGCCTGTGCGCGCTCAACGGCCTGGCCGCGGCACGCGGCATCCTCGGATCGCTCGACAAGATCACCCGCGTCGTGAAGGTCACCGCCTTCGTCTCGTCGGATCCGTCGTTCACCGGGCAGCCCGCGGTCGCGAACGGCGCGTCCGTGTTCCTCGGCAAGGTCTTCGGCGACTCGGGCATCCACGTGCGCTCGGCCGTCGGCGTGAGCGTGCTGCCGCTCGACGCGCCGGTGGAGATCGAGTTCGTCTTCGAGGTCGCCGACTAGCGGATCGGATCGGCCGCGGGCGCGATTCGTCGCCCGCGGCCCGGCTCACGGCGAAGGGGCGGGATCGCAGGGTCCCTCCCCTTCGCCTTCCGTCCTTTCCGGGTCGCTCGCCGGCCCACTCCCGACGTAGTGGCGTCAGCGCGGATCGCGGCGAAACGCGATGCGTTTCACTCTGAGCGCTCCGCGCGCATTCTCTGCGAGATGGTCTGCATGACCGAGGTGTCGGCGAGGGTGGTGGTGTCGCCGATCTCCTTGCCCTCGGCCGCATCCTTGAGCAGGCGGCGCATGATCTTGCCCGAGCGGGTCTTCGGCAGCTCGTTCACGACGAAGACCTGCCGCGGCCGGGCGATCGCGCCGATCGCGCTCGCGACGTGCTTCTTCAGCGCGGCCTCGGCCTCCTCTTCGGAGAGGAGCGTCTGCTGCGACTTGAGGATCACGAAGGCGACGACCGCCTGACCGGTGGTCTCGTCATCCGCGCCGACCACCGCGGCCTCGGCGACGGCGTTGTGCTCGACGAGCGCGCTCTCGATCTCCGCGGTCGAGAGACGGTGCCCCGACACGTTCATCACGTCGTCGACGCGCCCCAGCAGCCAGACGTCGCCGTCCTCGTCGACCCGTGCGCCGTCGCCGGCGAAGTACTGGTCGCCGAACTTGGCCCAGTAGGTGTCGATGAAGCGGGCGTCATCGCCCCAGATCGTGCGCACCATGGACGGCCACGGGCGTCGGATCGTGAGCAGACCGCCCTGGCCGCGATCCACTCGGCCGCCCTGATCGTCGACGACGTTGACGTCGATGCCCGGCTGCGGCACCTGCGCGCTGCCCGGCTTGAGCCGGGTCAGACCGGGCAGCGGGGCGATCATGATCGCACCCGTCTCGGTCTGCCACCAGGTGTCGACGATGGGCGCCCGGCCGCCGCCGATGACCTCGTGGTACCAGCGCCACGCCTCGGGGTTGATCGGCTCGCCGACGCTGCCGAGGACCCGAATCGCCGAGAGGTCGTACTTCTCGGGCACCTGGCGGCCGACCTTCATGCAGGCGCGGATCGCCGTCGGCGCGGTGTAGAGGATCGATATCTTGTACTTCTCGATCAGGCTCCACCAGCGCCCCCAGTCCGGGGTGTCCGGGGTGCCCTCGTAGATGACCTGCGTGGCGCCGTTCGCGAGGGGACCGTAGACGACGTAGCTGTGCCCGGTCACCCAACCGATGTCGGCGGTGCACCAGTAGACGTCGGTCTCGGGCTTGAGGTCGAACACGTCGCGGTGCGTGGCGGCGGCCTGCGTGAGGTATCCGCCCGAGGTGTGCAGGATCCCCTTCGGCTTGCCCGTGGTGCCGCTCGTGTAGAGGATGAACAGCGGGTTCTCGGCGGGGAAGCCGACGGCGGTGTGCTCGCCGTCGTACGAGGCGACCTCGTCGTGCCACCAGAGGTCGCGGCCCTCCTGCATCTCGATGTCGTTCCCGGCGCGCTTCACCACGAGCACCTTCTCGACCGAGAGCGGCTGACCGTCGCCGGCGAGCGCGAGCGCGTCGTCGACCGTGGGCTTCAGCGCCGAGACGCGGCCCTTTCGGTAGCCGCCATCCGCCGTGATCACGAGCTCGGCACGTGCGTCGTCGATGCGGGCGCGCAGGCTCTCGGCGCTGAAGCCGCCGAAGACGACGGAGTGGGCGGCGCCGAGGCGGGCAACCGCGAGCATCGCCACGATGGTCTCGGGGATCATCGGCATGTAGATCGCGACGCGGTCGCCCGCGGTCACGCCGAGCGCAGTGAGCATGTTGGCGGCCTGCTTCACCTCGTGGGTGAGCTCGCCGTAGGTGATGGTGCGGGTGTCGCCCGGCTCGCCTTCGAAGTAGAAGGCGACGCGGTCGCCGAGGCCGGCTGCGACGTGGCGGTCGAGGCAGTTCGCGGTGACGTTGAGCTCGCCGTCGGCGAACCACTTGGCGAAGGGCGGATTCGACCAGTCGAGGACCTCCTCGAAGGGCTTCGTCCACTTCAGCTCGCGGGCGCGCCCCGCCCAGTAGGCCTCGGGATCCTGAGCCGCCTGCCAGTAGACCGCCGGATCGTTCAGGTTCGCCTGGGCCGTGAACTCGGCGCTGGGCGGGTAGCTCTCGACCTCGAGGGAGTGGCTCTCGATGGTGCCGTGGGTCGTATCAGTCATGGACGCCGTTATCCTGTCTGCCTGCTATGGGCTCGTTCACTACGTGTGCGGTACCCGTCGCGTGCGCCCCTGCGCCCGTGCGAGCCCCGGCGGCGCGTCGCTCTCACTGGCCCGCGCCGGGTGTTAGCAAGCGTAAAATATATTCTCGGCGCGGGCAAGTGCATCGGTGCCTCGGAGCCGGGCGGCGGTCCCGGCGCTCTGCGTTCCTCCTCCGATTCGCTCCTCTGGCTCTCTCTGCTCTCTGGGTCTTTCTCTCTGGGTCCCTCGCTCTGCGGCTCTTCTTCCTTCGCGCCTACCTGGTTTTGCGCCTTGCCCTCGCGTCCGCCTTCATTCGCGTCCTTCCTCCCATTCTTGCTTTCGCGTCCTGCTTCCGCTTCCTGCTTTCGCTTCCTGTCTTCGCGCGCTTCCTTCGCTTCCTGTCTTCGCGCCTTCCCGCCTTTCCCGTCTTCCGTTTCCTTCCTTCCTTCCTTCCTTCCTTCCTTCCTTCCTTCCCCTCGTCCTCTCCTCGCCTTTCCGCTCCTCCTCCCTTTGAACTTCCCCTTTCCCTCCCCTCGAACTTCCCCTTTCCCTCCCCTTTCCCTCCCCTCGAACTTCCCGCTTTCCCTCCTCCTCCTCCTTTCCGCCTGCAGAATTGCACCGATCTGCAGAATTGCACCTGCAAGGCCGACTTCCGAGGTGCGATCGCGCAGATCGGTGCGATCCTGCATGTCACGACGCCATTGGCGAAAAGAGACGAAGGATCCCGGTTCTCGGCGCTCACAGTTCGGCGTCCTCGAGGAGTTCCGGCGACTTCTCCACAGATCTCGCCTCGCGGGATTCTGCACACCCTCGGCGTGCTTGGCTGGATCCATGACCCGCGCATCGCCGCCCCTTCGCTCGGCCGCGCTCGGCTACGAGGCCGCCCGGGCGTTCGGCGGACTGCTGCCGCTGATCGACGATCCTGAGCTCCGGGACCTGATGATCCAGGTGACGCGCGGAGTCGGTCGCCTGTGGCTGGATCGGGGGGAATCGCTGACGCGCGTCGAAGGATGGGCGGCCTCCCCGGAGGCGGTGCGACGGTTCGCGATCGCCCTGCTCGCCGCCGGCGGCAGGCATCTGGACGAACTGCACCCCTGCGCCGATGTGCACCTCGGCGAGGGGATCCGGGCGCACGCCGTGCTGCCGCCGGTGGCCGTCGACGGGGCTGCCGTGTCCATCCGGCTGCCGCGTATGGCCGCGCTCGATTTCGGACGGTTGGTCGCCGACGGCCTCTGCGACCCGACGACCGCGGATGTTCTGCGGTCCGCCGTCGCGGCGCGCCAGAACCTGCTCGTGACCGGCGGCACGGCGACCGGCAAGACCACCCTGCTCGCGGCGCTGCTCGATCTCGTTCCCGCGGGGGAGCGGATCGTCACGATCGAGGATCTCGCGGAACTGCGTCTCGCCCATCCGCACCGCGTAGCGCTCGAGAGCCGTCAGGCCAACATCGAAGGCGCCGGAGAGATATCGCTCGAGCGCCTGCTGCGCGAAGCCCTGCGGATGCGGCCCGATCGCCTCGTGCTCGGCGAATGCCGCGGTGCCGAACTTGTGACGATGCTCGCCGCGCTGAACACCGGGCACGACGGCGGCGCGGCGACACTGCACGCCAGTCGGCTCTCCGGCGTGCCTGCCCGGCTCGAAGCGCTCGGCGCACTCGCCGGCCTCGGGCCGGAGGCACTGGCGAAGCAGGCGGTCTCCGCGATCCATCTCGTCGTGCACCTGGAGCGCACGGCTGACAGGAGCCGGCGAGTGTCCGGGCTGGGGCGTCTGCGGCTCACCGGTGGAGTACTCGCGATCGAGCCGATCCCGATCGGGTCGGCCGCGTCGCTCGGCCGGCGTGCAGCGATCGCAGGTCGAACGCTTCGGGGATCGACGGGAACCACCCGATGAGGCGGGCGGCAGCTCGGACTCGGCGTGTTCGCGGCGTGTGGGGCCTGCTCGGAGCGGCGGACCGGCAGGCTCGGGGCAGCCGAGGCCGGGGCGTCGCAGTGGACCGGCGGTCCTCGCCGATGCCGGGGCCTGTTCCGATGCCGGGAGGTGATGGTCGTGGAACATCGCAGCGGGGCGCTCCTGGGCGGCCGCGCCAGCGGCGGAGATGGTCGAAGCGATGGTGGCGGAGCCGGGTCCACCGTCTGCTCGGCCGACGGGAACGCTCTGCGAGCAGTGCGGTCGTTGTCGCGACGGAACGGGTCGCCGCGCTGCTCCGCGGTGGCATTCCGGCAACACGCGCTTGGCGGATCCTGGCGAACGAACGCATCCGAGACGGCCCGCCGGAGGGGCCGGAGCCGGGGCCGGAGCGGCAGCGGATCGCCGAACGGCTCGAACTCGGCGACGCCAGCTCCGAGGCACTGGC
>NZ_JBHSRW010000098.1:0-8717 GCF_042659205.1 Leucobacter soli | reverse complement strand
GCGCGGGTTCTGCCGCAGGGGCCGGTTCTGCAGCGGGCGCGGGCTCTGCGGCGGGAGCCGGTGCAGCGGAGGCGGAACCGCTGCCGTCACCGATGCGGGCGAGCAGCGCGCCGACTTCGGCCGTCTCATCCTCCTGCACCAGGATCTCCTCGAGCACGCCGGCCACCGGCGAGGGGATCTCCGTGTCGACCTTGTCGGTGGAGACCTCGAGCAGCGGCTCGTCGACCTCGACGGTGTCGCCGACGTTCTTGAGCCAGCGGGTCACCGTTCCCTCGGTCACGCTCTCGCCGAGTGCGGGGAGCACTACCGATTCACTCATCGTGTTTCTCCGATCGTTTTCGTCTGAATGCCGCGCGTCAGATGGCGTGCAGGGGCTTGCCGGCGAGCTTGAGCATGGTCTCGCCGATGGTCTCGTTCTGGGTCGGGTGGCCGTGCACGAACGGGGCCACGTCCTCCGGGTAGGCCTCCCAGTTCACGATCAGCTGCGCCTCGCCCACCAGCTCGCCCACGCGGGCTCCGATCATGTGCACACCGACGACGGGGCCGTCGTTGACGCGGATCGCCTTGACCGAGCCGGCGGTGCCGAGGATCGAGCTCTTCGCGTTGCCCGCCAGGTTGTACTCGTAGGAGGTGATGTTCTCGGCGCCGTACTTCTCGGCCGCCTTCGCCTCGGTGAGGCCGACGGACGCGACCTCCGGATCGCAGTAGGTGACCTTCGGGATGTTGACGTCCTCGACCACCACCGGGTTCAGCCCGGCCAGCTCCTCGGCGAGGAAGATGCCCTGCTGGTAGCCGCGGTGAGCGAGCTGCGGGCCGGGCACGATGTCGCCGACCGCGTAGACGCCCGGGACATTGGTGGCGAGTCGCTCGTCGGTGAGCACGAAGCCGCGATCCATCTCGATCCCGACCTCTTCGAAACCGAGACCCTGGGTCGCGGGGCCGCGACCCACCGCGACGAGCAGGTGGTCCGCGTCGAGCACGGTGCCGTCGGCGAGCGTGACCTGGACGCCGTTCGCATCCTGCGTCACCGACTGGAAGAAGACGCCGAGCTTGAAGTCGATCTTGCGCTTGCGGAACGCCCGCTCGAGCTGCTTGGAGATCGACTCCTCCTCGTTCGGCACGAGGTGGGGAAGGCCCTCGACGATCGTGACCTCCGCTCCGAAGGAGCGCCAGACGCTCGCGAACTCGACACCGATCACGCCGCCGCCGAGGATCACGACCTTGCTCGGCACCTCGGTGAGCTCGAGCGCCTGCTCGCTGGTGATGACGCGACCGCCGATCTCGAGGCCCGGGAGGGAGCGCGAGTAGGAGCCGGTCGCGAGCACGACATGGGTGCCGCTGATGCGGTCGGATCCGACCTGCACCGTATTCGCCGAGACGAGGCGACCCTCGCCCTCGACGATGGTGATGTCGTTCGCCTTGAGCAGCCCCTGCAGCCCCTTGAACTTGCCCGAGACCAGCTTCTCGCGGAAGTCGTTCACTCCGGCGATGTCGATGCCGGCCACGCTCGACTGGATGCCGTATGCCGCGCCCTCGCGCGCCACGTCGGCGATCTCGGCGGAGTGGAGCAGAGCCTTCGTGGGCACGCAGCCGCGGTGCAGACAGGTGCCGCCCAGCTTGTCCTTCTCGATCAGGGCGACGGTGAATCCGAGCTGTTTCGCTCGGAGCGCAGTGGCGTACCCCGCGCTTCCGCCCCCTAGGACGACGATGTCAAACTGCTGATCGGCCAAGTGGACTCTCCTCGTGACTCTGCGCTCGGTGTTGCGCGTGCGAACGGTGCCCGAACGGTCTGCCCGGCACACCGAGTTCAAGCCTACTACCAGAGACGGGGGCGGCCGGGCATGCTCGTGCGGCCCGTCGCGGTGCACCGCGCACAGTGGCCGGTTTCGCTCTCGGCGTGACCCGGAGGGCCGGAATCGGGGAGCGCGCTTCGTAGGATGGATGGTGTGACTGAATCCATCATCGCGAGTGTCGACCCCGGTCTCCGGGCGGGTGTGCCGAAGGGCCTTCCGATGCTCGTCGTGCTCGGCGGGATGACCGACGCCGGAGGCGTCGTCTCGCAGCTCGGCGACTATCTCTGGGAGCGCTGCGACCCGCAGGAGATCCTGCGTTTCAGCACCGATCTGCTCTTCGACTACCGCGCCCGCCGACCCACCATCACCTTCGACGAGGATCGCTTCGTCGAGTACGAGCCCGAGACGCTGGCGCTCTATCTCGCCCGCGACGAGCTCGGTTCGCCGTTCCTGATCCTGCAGGGCTTCGAACCGGACTTCCGCTGGGAGCAGTTCATCGACCAGGTGCTGCTGCTGCTCGACGAGCTCGAGGTGTCGATCACGGTCTGGAGCCACGCGATCCCGATGCCGGTCCCGCACACGCGACCGATCCGCGCCACCGTGAGCGGGACGCGCGAGGACCTGATCGGGACGCGTTCGGTCTGGAAGCCGACGAGCAAGCTGCCGGCATCGGTGACGCACGTGCTCGAGTACCGGCTGCAGACGCTCGGGGAGGACGTGGTCGGCTTCGCCCTGCTGATCCCGCACTATCTTGCGAACACGGAGTTCCCCGACGCGCTCCTCACGTCGCTCGACAGCTTCATGGCGGCGACCGGGCTGCTCTTCGCGACGGACGAGGTGCGGGCCTCTGGGCGCGACTACCTCGAGCAGGTCGAGCGGCAGATCTCCGAGAACGAGGAATCCGTCGAGATGCTCCGAGGGCTCGAGGAGCGCTACGACGCGTACATGGAGGATCAGATGCCCTCGTCGCCGCTCGTCGGTGAGGACGGCTCGCTGCCGACAGCGGATCAGCTCGCGAGCGAGCTGGAGCGGTTCCTCGCGCAGCAGCGCGACAACGGCCTCGGCGGCCAGAACGGCACGGCGGGCCCGGGAGGCCCGGGTGTGCCGCCGTCGGCGTGACCGGGCTCCGGCGACCGATGCCGGAGATGCTGCGAGTCGGCGCTGCGGGTCACAGCTGGGGGATCGGTGACCACGTCGCAGTGCGCCTCCGAGTGACGGGCGGGCCGCACCCGAGTGGCGATCATCCTTGCTTCCGCGTGCTAGAATTAAGGCGATAACCCGTTCGAGTACCCGACGTTCCCTTACTCAGGGAATACCAGGGGCTTGACACGGGTTTTACCGGTATGCGCGACTTTTCGCACGCGGTTCGTGCCCGTCGCGAGCGAGCTCGAGGGTCGCGCAGACCATGCTGTATCGGACTCGAATTGAAGAGAGGCGGCCGCGTGGCGACTGCAACCAAGTCAAGAGCTGCTGCGAGCAAGAAGGACCGAGCCGGGGAAGCCGGCGCGGAGAGCGAGGCCGCGGCGAAGACGACCGCGAGCGCAGAGACGGCGGGCGCCGCCGAGAAGCCTGCCGCGAAAAAGGCTGCGGCGAAGAAGCCCGCTGCGACGAAGGCGGCCGCGACGAAGGCGGCCGCGAAGAAGCCGGCTGCCAAGAAGGCGACGTCGAAGCGCGCCGCGAAGTCCGTAAACCCCGTCGACGAGGTCGCCGCGGAGGTCGAGGCGGAAGAGGCCGAGCAGGAGGCGGACAACGGCGAATCGACCGCCGACGCTTCCACCACCGGATCCTCCGCCGCCAACGAGCCGCTGCCGACGGGAGCGATCGTGCTCAAAGCCGGCGACGAGGAGGACGTGCCGACGACCACGACGGCGATTCCCGGTGCCACGGCCGATCCGGTCAAGGACTACCTCAAGCAGATCGGCAAGGTCGCGCTGCTCAACGCCGCTGAGGAGGTCGAGCTCGCCATGCGGATCGAGGCGGGCCTCTTCGCGGAGGAGAAGCTCGCGACCGAGAAGAACCTCCCCAAGAAGCTCCAGCGTGAACTGAAGTGGGTGGCGCGCGACGGTCAGCGGGCCAAGAGCCACCTGCTCGGCGCGAACCTGCGCCTCGTGGTCTCGCTCGCGAAGCGCTACACCGGACGCGGCATGCAGTTCCTGGATCTCATCCAGGAGGGCAACCTCGGCCTCATCCGCGCGGTCGAGAAGTTCGACTACACCAAGGGCTTCAAGTTCTCCACCTACGCGACCTGGTGGATCCGTCAGGCGATCACCCGCGCCATGGCGGACCAGGCTCGTACCATCCGCATCCCGGTGCACATGGTCGAGGTCATCAACAAGCTCGCCCGAGTGCAGCGCCAGATGCTGCAGGATCTGGGCCGCGAGCCGACTCCCGAGGAGCTGAGCCACGAGCTCGACATGACCCCGGAGAAGGTCGTCGAGGTGCAGAAGTACGGCCGCGAGCCGATTTCGCTGCACACGCCCCTGGGTGAGGACGGCGACAGCGAGTTCGGCGACCTGATCGAGGACACCGAGGCCGTCGTGCCGGCCGACGCGGTGGGCTTCACCATGCTGCAGCAGCAGCTCGAACAGCTGCTCGACTCGCTCAGCGAGCGCGAGGCCGGAGTGATCCGGATGCGCTTCGGGCTCGGCGACGGCATGCCGAAGACGCTGGACCAGATCGGCGACACCTTCGGCGTCACCCGTGAGCGGATCCGCCAGATCGAGTCGAAGACGATGGCGAAGCTGCGCCATCCCTCGCGGTCGCAGCAGCTGCGCGACTACCTCGAGTGATCGGTTGAACGAGAAGAGCCCCGGCCGCGGCCGGGGCTCTTCTCGTCAGTCCGAACGCGTCACGCGTTCAGGCGGTGGCTCTCGTCGTGCCAGACCTCGGCCATGGGGCGGAGCTTGTCCTCGTGCTTACGGGCGTGATGCCCGCAGAAGAGCAGTTCGCTGCCGCCGAGCACGACTCGTACGTAGGCCTGCGCGCCGCAGCTGTCGCAGCGGTCGAGGGCGCTGAGCGGACGATCGGCCGCAGCCTCGGTGCGGTCCTGTTCCAGCGTCTCCATGATGGCCTCCGATCGATAGTGGTCGTCTGGGGGTACCACTAGTCAAGCACGTTTGCCTCGATCCCGTGCGCGGTTCGGGGCCGTTTCGCTGAGCGCGTAGCCTCGATCGGGGTGCATGCCGGGCCGCTTCGGCACTCGCCGTCGCGCCATGGCACGTGCGCGGCGGGTCTGCCCTAGGGTAGGTGAGTCGGTCGTCGGAGAAAGGGGCCACCCCGTGGCAGAGTCGAGCTATTCAGCCCGTCACCTCACCGTGCTCGAGGGGCTCGAGGCGGTTCGCAAGCGCCCGGGCATGTACATCGGCACGACCGATTCCCGAGGCCTCATGCACTGCCTCTGGGAGATCATCGACAACTCGGTCGATGAGGCGCTCGCCGGGCACGGCAACGATATCGCGATCGAGCTGCACGCGGACGGCAGCGTCACGGTCGCCGATCGCGGGCGCGGCGTCCCCGTCGACATCGAGCCGAAGAGCGGGCTGAGCGGCGTCGAGCTCGTCTTCACGAAGCTGCACGCGGGCGGCAAGTTCGGCGGCGGCGGGTACGCGTCCTCCGGCGGTCTGCACGGTGTCGGCGCCTCGGTCGTCAACGCGCTCTCGTCCCGTCTCGACGTCGAGGTCGATCGGGACGGCAAGACCTGGGCCATGTCGTTCCGCCACGGCGAGCCCGGCGTGTTTGCGGGCGACAGCCCGGACAGCCCCTTCACGCCCTTCGAGGACGCATCGGAGCTCCGCGTCGTCGGCAAGGTGAAGAAGGGCCTCACCGGCACGCGCGTCCGCTACTGGGCCGACCCGCAGATCTTCCTGCCGACCGCACGCTTCGAGCCGGAGTCGCTGGTGGCGCGCGCCCGGCAGACGGCGTTCCTCGTGCCCGGCCTCGCGATCGAGATCGTCGATCAGCGGGCCGAGTCGCTGCAGGAGTCGGGGGAGCCGACCGTGCATCGCTTCCAGTACGAGGGCGGGATCAGCGAGTTCGTCGACTTCCTGGCGGTCGACGCGCCGCTGACCGACACCTGGCGGGTGACGGATACGGGGACCTTCTCGGAGACGGTGCCCGTGATGGACGAGCGCTCCGGCCATCTCGTCTCCCGCGAGGTCGAGCGCCAGTGCGACGTGGACATCGCGCTGCGGTGGGGAACCGGCTACGACACCGAGATCCAGAGCTTCGTCAACATCATCGCCACACCGAAGGGCGGTACCCATCTCAGCGGATTCGAGCAGGGGCTCACCCGGTTCTTCCGCAAGCAGATCGAGCAGAACGCCCGCAAGCTCAAAGCCGGGAGCGACAAGCCGGAGAAGGACGACCTGCTGACCGGCCTCACCGCCGTGGTCACGGTTCGCGTTCCCGAGCCGCAGTTCGAGGGGCAGACCAAGGAGGTGCTCGGCACCGCCGCCGTGCGCCAGATCGTCTCCAAGGCCGTCGCCACGGGGCTCGAGGCGCGCTACGCATCTACGAAGCGGGACGACAAGGCCCAGACCGGTGCGCTGCTCGAGAAGATGGTCGCCGAGATGAAGTCCCGGATCGCGCTCCGCGCGCAGCGGGACACGGCGCGGCGCAAGAGCTCCCTCGAGAGCTCCTCGCTGCCCGCGAAGCTCATCGACTGCCGGTCGCGCAATGTCGCCGACACCGAGCTCTTCATCGTCGAGGGCGACAGCGCGCTCGGTACGGCTCGGCCCGCGCGCGACAGCGAGTACCAGGCGCTGCTGCCGATCCGGGGCAAGATCCTGAACGTGCAGAAGGCCTCCGTCGCCGAGATGCTCGGCAATGCGGAGTGCGGTTCCATCATCAAGGTGATCGGGGCCGGATCCGGCCGCGACTTCGACATCGACTCGGCGCGCTACGGCAAGGTGATCCTGATGAGCGACGCCGACGTCGACGGGGCCCACATCCGCACCCTGCTGCTCACCCTGTTCTTCCGGTACATGCGGCCGATGCTCGAGGCGGGGCGCGTGTACGCCGCGGTGCCGCCGCTGCACCGGGTGATCGTGCAGAACGCCGGGCGCAAGCCCAACGACGTCGTCTACACGTACAGCGAACAGGAGTTGAACCGGCTGCTCGCGGATCTCCGCAAGCGCGGCAAGAAGTACGTCGAGCCCATCCAGCGCTACAAGGGCCTCGGCGAGATGGACGCGGATCAGCTCGCGGAGACCACCATGGATCGCGAGCATCGCACGCTGCGCCGGGTCCGCGTGGAGGACGCGCACGCGGCGGCGCAGATGTTCGAACTGCTCATGGGCAACGAGGTCGCCCCCCGCAAGGAGTTCATCGTCGAGAACGCGAACGACCTGGACCGGGAGCGGATCGACGCGTAGGGCCGGGATCCGCCGTGCAGACCGGAGGCCCGGCACGGGCAGCGCCGGTGGCGGATCCGGCGCCCGGAGTGCCCTAGGCTCGGATCCATGCGCAGCACCGTGATCGATCCGGCCCGCCCCAGGTTCCTGCTCCTGGACTTCCTGCGCATCCTCGGCGCGGTCGCGGTGCTCTTCTACCACTACACGGCGCGTGCGCACTCGCAGTGGGGAGAACTGCCGGGCGACGTCTTCCCCGGCCTCTCGAACGTCGCGGCCTACGGCTTCATCGGCGTGCAGCTCTTCTTCCTGCTCAGCGGCTTCGTCATCTTCTTCTCGACCGAGGGGCGCACGGTGGGCCAGTTCGTCTCGGCCCGCATCTCGCGCCTCTACCCCGCGTACTGGGCCGCGGTGATCCTCACCTCGGTGCTGCTCGTGTTCATCGCGCCGCAGCTCGGGCGGGAGCTCTCGTTCGCGCAGATCCTCACCAACCTGACGATGGCGCAGACGGCGTTCGGCGTGCCCCACGTCGATGGCGTCTACTGGACCCTGCCGATCGAATTGCTCTTCTACACGATGATCGCGCTCCTGATCCGCGTGAACCTGACCGAGAGCAAGGTGTACTGGTTCGTCTTCGCCTGGCCGGTGCTCGGTGCACTGGCCCAGCAGACCGGCAACGAGCTGCTGGTCGCGCTGCTCTCACCGGACTACGCCTCGCTGTTCGCGGCGGGCATGGTGCTCTACCTGATCCATTCGCGCGGGCACAGCCTGCTGCGGTGGATGCTGCTGGCCTTCAACCTGATCGTGTCGATCCAGCAGTTCCTGCAGCTCGCGACGCCGGGCCGGCAGCGCCGGCTGACCGGCCTCGACTACTCGGAGGCCATCGGGGTGCTCGTGCTCGTAGCGGTCTTCGTCGCGGTGACGCTGATCGTGCTGACGCCGCTGAAGCATCGCGGCTGGGCGTGGATGTCGGTCGCCGGAGCGCTCACCTATCCGCTGTACCTGGTCCACGAGTACTGGGGCTGGTGGATCATCGGGATCTCGCACGAGACGCTCGGCAAGTGGGGCGCCCTCGCGGCCGCCTTCGCGGTCAGCGTTGCCCTGGCCGTCGCTCTCGAACGCTGGGTCGAGCGCCCGTTGCGCCCGCGCCTGCGTGCAGGGCTGCAGCGCTCCTTCGACAAGCTGCAGCAGAGCTCATCGGCAGGCTAGCTGCCTATTAGGGCGCGCGGCCGATAAACGCTGCGGCACCGTCGATCGGGGTGCCCGATCCGTCGCGCTTGCCGAGCGCCTCCGGTAGCTTGCGCGCCCCTCCGTCGCCGGCCAGCGCGCGCGGCTCGCCCGTGCCGACCCACGCGCACGAGAGCCGGTCCTCACCCTTCAGGAATCGTTGGGCCCGGACGCCGCCGGTCGCGCGGCCCTTGGCGGGGAATTCCGCCCAGTCCGAGACCTTCGCGGTGGCGACGTCGGTGCCGGGAAGCGTCAGCGAGCTGTCGGCCACCGTCACGACGCGCGCCTCGGCGCCCGCCGCGACGGCGCCGGCGAAGATGACCCGCGCCCCGAAGCTCCGAGCCCTTTT
>NZ_JBHSRW010000097.1:0-8776 GCF_042659205.1 Leucobacter soli | reverse complement strand
GCCGGAGAGCTGCGCCGGGCGGCGCTCCCCGAAGCCGGCGAGGCCGACGAGCTCGAGCATCTCGGCGACGCGCTCGCGGCGGGCCTCGCGGCTCCAGCGGCGGATCTTCAAGCCGTACTCGATGTTCGCCGCGACGGTGAGGTGCGGGAACAGCGCGTAGTTCTGGAACACCATCCCGCACTCGCGCTCGGCGGGCGAGAGGGTGGTGATGTCCTCGCCGTCGAAGACGACCGAGCCGGAGGTCGTCGGCTCGAAGCCGGCGAGCAGCTTCAGCAGGGTGCTCTTGCCCGAGCCGCTCGGCCCCAGCAGGGTGACGCACTCGCCCTTGGCGATGTCGAGATCCACCGCATCGAGCGCCGGCGGGCCGGCGTACACCTTGGTCAGGGATCGGATCGAGACGTAGGCGTCCGCCCCGGTGGGGCCGTGGGTGTCGGTCTGTGCGTTCATTTCTGGTCTTTCTGCGGAGTTGCCCTGCGGGACGGGGCGGGCGCTCATCGCCGGCCCCGTTGGAGGAGATTGACGAGCAGCATGAGCAGCACGGTCGCGACGATCACGAGCGAGGAGATCGCCGTGATGACCGGGCTCAGCTCCCACAGGATGGAGTCGAGGATCGCCTTCGGCAGGGTCGTGAGGCCCCGACCGCCGAGGAAGCTGACGAACACGGCCTCGTCGAAGGCCGTGATGAAGGCGAGCAGGCCGCCGGAGGCGATGGACGGCAGCAGCAGCCGGACCGTGATCGTGAGCCAGGCGCGTGCTCGGGAGGCGCCCATCGTGATCGCCGCCAGCTCGAGCTCGATCGGCAGGCGCGCGAGCGCGGCCTGCACCACGAGGAAGGTGAGCGGGTACGAGATGAGCACCGACGCGAGGGTGAGGCCCCAGAAGTTGCGCAGCAGGCCGAACTGCACGAACACGGCGTAGAGCGCGACTGCGTACGCGGCCAGCGGCAGCACCAGCGCGATGAGGCCGGCCCCCTCGATCAGCGAGCGGACGCGCGCCGGGAGCCGCGTGCGCCGCAGCACGAGCGCGGTCGGCACCGCGAGCAGCACCGAGACGAGGGCGGTCGCGATCGAGAGGCGGATCGAGAGCCAGATCGCGTCGCCCCACTTGGGCGTGCTGAAGAGCGTCTCGTAGTGCACCAGGCCCCAGCTCTCGGGCGGGAAGCGCATCAGGCTGTCGCCCGAGAACGACATCAGGATCACCATGACCGCCGGGAAGAGCAGCAGGAGGACGAGGAGGGCGGTGAGCGCCCGCATGAGCGTGCGGCTCCAGCGGTCCAGGGCGCGGATCCCTCGCCGCCCGCGGGGCGCGGTGGCGCCGGTCGAACCGGTGGTCTCGATTTCGGAGGTCATCCCAGCACCGCCTTCAGGGCACGGCCGCCGACGAGTTTCAGACCGCCGAGGAGGACGACGAGCGCGACGACGAGGAGCAGGACGCCGGTGGCGGCGGCCCGCGGGTAGTTGAAGAGTTCGAAGAGGTCCTCTCCGATGAGGGAGGCGACGAAGGGTGTCTGCGTGCCGCCGAGCACGATCGGAGTGATGTAGAAGCCGACGCTGATTGCGAAGACGATGGTGGCGCTCGCGAGGAAGCCCGGCACGCCGAGCGGGGCGACGACCCCGAGCACGGCGCGGGGGTGGCTGGCGCCCATGCTCTTCGCCGCGCTGATGAGCTGCAGGTCGATCGTCGCGAAGCTCGCGAGGAGCGAGAGGGTGGCGTAGGGCAGCATCGCGTAGATCATGCCGACGATGACCGCGAAGGGCGTGTACATGATCTTGAGGGGTTCGTCGACGATGCCGAGCCCGACGAGTACGGTATTGATGATGCCGTTGCGGGCGAAGATCACCGCGAAGATGTAGTTCTTGATGACGACGCCCATGCAGAAGGGGATGAGCACGGCGAGCAGCATGATGTTGCGCCGCAGCTTGGACGGCGTCGCGCGGATGCACCAGGCGAGCATGCTGCCGAGCAGCACGCTGACGACGGTGACGAGGGCGGAGCTCCACAGAGTCGTCGCGAAGGCCTTGCGCGAGGCGCCGCTGCCGAGCACGGCGGCGTAGTTGCCGATCCCGTCCCCCTGCGTCAGGGAGTCGATGACGAGCTTCACCATGGGGTAGATCACGAACACCGCCACCACGACGAGCAGCGGGGAGAGGATCAGCAGGGATCGCCCCCGGCCCAGGTCGATGGACCAGGCGCGCCCGGGGCGGCGCGCGGGCCGGGCAGCGCCCGTACCCGCGCGCCGCCCGGCGACGGACTGCGTGTCAGCCACTGACGACCTCGCGCCAGCGATCCTCGATCTCGCCCTGGTTCTCGGCGTACCAGGCCACGTTGAACGGGGTCGCCGTGTCGAGGTGCGAGTTGACCAGGTTCGCGCTGATCTCCTCGGGCACCAGCGCGAGCGCTGCGTCGTTCGAGACGCCGTAGTTCATCGCCTCGGCGAAGCCGGCGAGGCCCTCGGCGTTCTTCGCGATGCTCACGAGCAGGTCGAACGCCGCCTCCTTGTTGGCGCTGTGCTCGGCGACGGCGAAGACGCCGGGGCTCAGCATGGCGTCGTTCCAGACGATCTCGAGATCCATCCCGTCGCGCAGGAGGCCCGAGGCGCGCCCGCTCCAGCCGAGCACGATCGCCGCATCCTCGTTCTTGATGGTGTTCACGAGCATGTCGCCGCCGTCCCAGAAGACGGTGATGTCGTCGCGGATCGCGTCGATCTTGGTCAGGCCCGCGTCGAAGTCGATCGGCGAGGTCGCGACCTGGTCGAGCGGAGTGCCGTTCGCGATGTTCGCGAAGGTCAGCGACTCGAGCGCCTCGGCCGGCAGGGCGCGCGCCCCCGGGAACGCGTCGGTGTCGAAGAACTCGGCCGCGCTCTGCGGGCAGGCGTCCACCAGTTCCATGTTGCAGACGATCACGACGCCGAGGTTGGCTGAGGTGAAGCCGTAGTCGAGCACCGCGCCCGGCTGCAGGACGCCCTCGAGCTCGGCCTTCACGTCGTCGGGCAGCTTCGCGATGACGCCGTTCTCGTAGCCGAAGAGGGCCTGATCGGCGGGGATCGTGTCGAGGAAGTCCCAGATCTGGTCACCGGTCTGGGCCTGCTGCTGGAGGCCCTGGATCTGCTTGCCGGGGGCGTCCTCGATCGAGGTCGCGATCCCGGTCTCCGCGGTGAAGGGATCGAGGAGGTACTGCTGCGTGGCCTCCGAGTAGCCGCCGCCCCAGCCGACGACGAGGAGTTCCTCGGTCGTCGCGGCGTCGCCGCCTTCTTCGCCCCCGGTCGCGGGGGAGGAGCAGGCGGTCAGGGCCATCAGGCTCGCGGCCGCGGCGGCCAGGAGCGCCACACTGCGCTTGGTTGTCATGGGTTTCTCTTTCCTTTGGGTCTCGGCACGGGGTATCCGTGCCGCCGATCGATGATCAGGTCTAACGGTCGCGCAGTCGCGCGCTCAGCTCGCCGAGGGTGACGTTCCGCCCCTCCCACATGACCGAGGGCTCGGGCGCCTCGCCCCGGAGGACGAAGTGCTCGGCGAGGTTCTCGGCGCCGATGCGGTCGGCATGGGTGACGGCCGGGCCGGATCCGCCGCGCAGCCGGGGCAGCACCTCCTCGGCGAAGAGGGTGAGCGACTTCGTGCCCAGCCACTCGGGCTTGATGTCGGTGTTGGTGTTGAGCAGCACGCGTCCGGCGCCGTAGAGCTCGATCAGCTCGGCGATCCGCTCGCGCACGGTCTCGGGCGAGCCGACGACGAGGTTGCCCTTCTCGACCGCGTCCGTGAACGAGGTCTCGGAAGGCGGCTTGCTGCGGTAGCCGCCGCCGGCGAGCATGCCGCGGAGGGCGCGCTCGGAGAGGTAGCCGGGCGGGAAGCTGTCGTGGAAGGCCGAATCGAAGAAGTTCTGCATCATCCAGTGGTAGTAGGGCTCGGCCTCGGTCATGGCCTGCGCATCGGTCTCGGCCACGTGGAAGGTGATGCCCGCGCAGACCTGAGAGCGGTCGAGTTCGTAGCCGTAGCCCTGCGCCGCTTCGCGCAGCTTGCCGAGCGCGCCCTGGATCGCCTCGCGCGAGCTGATGCCGACCGCCTGGTAGGCGTGGTGGTGCTTCGCGACCATGTCGAGCGTGTCGACCGAGCCGCCGCCGAGGATCACGACGGGCGGGTAGGGCTGCTGCACCGGCCGCGGCCAGAGGTTCACGTACGGGATCTGGTAGTGCTCGCCGAACCACTCGAAGGGGCCGTGCTCGGTGAGCGCCTTCATCAGCAGGTCGTGGCCCTCGCGGTAGCGCGAGCGCGCGGTGGCCGTGTTCATCATGCCGACGGAGTGGTACTGCATGCCGTGGCCGACCGGCAGACCGAAGATCAGGCGCCCGTGCGAGAGATGGTCGAGCAGTGCGATCTCCTCCGCGAGGCGGATCGGGGAGAGGTAGTCGCCGATGATCGGTCCGACGACCCCGATCTTGATGCGCTCGGTGGCGGCCGCGAGGTAGGCGCCCAGCAGCATCGGGTTGCCCAGCAGGCCGATCGGCCCGTTGTGCTGCTCGCTGAACACGCCGCCGTCGAAGCCGAGGCGCTCGGCGAGCCGGATGCCGTCGATCATCTTCTGAATGGTGCGCTGCGCCTCGGCGCCGTTGTAGTTCTCTGCCGTCGGGAGATCGATGTAGTTCGAAGCGGGGCGGAGCTTCGCGGAGGGCACCGCCGGGTGCGCCCCGTTGAACATGACGTGGAATTCGGGCTGTGACATGGTGGTGGCCTACTCGTTGCTCGCGGAGGTCGATCGGATGTGGGCGACGATCGCTGCGGCGACGGCCTCCGGCTGCTCGACGTGCAGCGCGTGGCTCGACGGCTCGTGCGGCGCCGGGCCGGGGATCACCGTGCGTACGGCGCCGGGGATCAGCTCGGCGTAGCGGGCGGCATCGCCCCGGCCGAGCACGCGATCCTCTTCGGCGTCGATCACGAGGCTCGGGATGCCGACGCGTGAGAGCCGGTGCTCGAGCAGCCGGTCGTAGCGGTTCGTGAAGGTCAACAGCGCGAGCGTGGTGTCCTCGCGGTAGCCCTGCACCACGCTCTCGGGGTAGTCGAAGCCGGCGAGCTCGGCCTGCAGGCGATCCGCGCGGCCGTTGGTCAGCAGGTCGATCGCGGCCTCGGGCGTCTGCCGGAACGGATCGGGTCGGGATCCCTCGCCCCGCAGGCCCGCCGGCACGATCAGGGTGAGGCTCGCGAAGCGCTCGGGGTAGACGGTGGCCAGGTGCGCGGCGATGCGGCCGCCCAGCGACGTGCCGACGAGGTGCACGGGCTCGGCGTCGAGCGCGCGGAGGAACTCGTCGTAGTGGAGGACGAAGTCGCCGAAGTCGCGGAAGTGCGCGGGCAGCTCGGAGTCGCCGAAGCCCGGATGCTCGGGCGCGACGAGGTCGACGTGCTGCGCGAGGGTCTCGTGGAACGGCAGCCAGCGCCGGGTGAGTCCGCCGCCGTGCAGGAACAGGACGGTCTCCCCCTGGCCCGCCCGCCGGTAGGCGACCGTGCGGGATCCGTTCGTGCCGGATCCACCCGTGCCGGATCCGAGCTCGAGGTGCTCGGGCTCGGTCCAGTAGGGCCAGTTCCTCGCCGGGGCGATGGTCTGATCCGTGCGGCTCATGGTGCCCGCTCCTTTCTGCGCGACGCGCGTCCGCCCGGTCCCGTTCACTCGGCGAATCGAGATCACAAGTTTGGTTGGACGTCCGTCAAAGATATTATGTGAACACGATAGTGATTGTGAAGTAGCCAGGCAAGTTTCGTGACCGATTCGTGTCCGTTCCCGCTTGGCGCAGGATCGCGCCGCGTGCTGCGGCGCGGGCGGAGAGGATGAGCATGACGACTCACGACGGCGGCACCCGAGCGCCCGAGACGACGCGGCGCGACGAGAAATCCGCCTGGTGGCGGGCGGTGCTCGGCGAGTACCCGACCGGAGTCGCGCTGATCACCTCGCGGACGGACGCGGGCGAGGATTTCGGTCTCGTCGTCGGCACCTTCATGGCGGTCTCGGAGGACCCGCCGCTGATCGGCTTCATGCCTGCGACGAGCTCGCGCCGGGCGGCCATGGTCAAGGCGAACGGCACCTTCTGCGTCAACGTGCTCGGGTACGGGCACGAGCAGCTCTGCCGCGCGGTCGCCGGCAGCGATCCCGATGCCTTCCAGTACGGCAGATGGGATCGCTCGCCCCTCGGCAACCTCCGGCTCGCCGACTCGCTCTCGTGGTTCGAGGGGAGGATCGAGCAGGTCGTCCCCGCCGGCGATCACGAGATCGTCATCGCCGGCGTCGAGGGGCTCGGAATCGGTGACGGCCGATCAGGGATGCCGCTGCTGTTCCTCAAGGGCGGGTACGGCTCCTTCAGCGTGCCGAACGAGGAGTTCGACCTCGCCGCCTTCGCCCTGCGGATGCGGGTGGCCGGCGCGATCGGCGAGATCGTGCAGCACCTCGCCGACGACCTCGGCCTCGAGTGCCTGCTCGCCACCATCGTCGACGATGCCGTCATCGTGCTCTCGGCGGCGAACCTCTTGCCCATGCGCCCGCGCGACGGGCTCGTCGGCATGGTGTTCCCCTTCGCCGCCCCCATCTCGCCCGTACTCGCCGCCTGGGGCGACGAGGCGCGGCAGAAGGCCTGGCACGAGCACGCGCGGCACCTGCTCGGCCGCGTCGATCGGCCCTTGCTCGCGCGGCTGCTCGCGGGCGTGCGGGAACGCGGCTACGCGATCTCGGCGGGTGAGCGGATGGGGCTCGACTTCGACGCGATCACCCACGACCCGGCGAGCACGCGGGCCGACCTCTCGCGGCTCTGGGCGGCCGTCTCGGCCGACGTCGAGCGGACTCTCGACGCCGGAGTCGATGATCCCGGCGTGTTCTCGCTGCAGTTCCCGGTGCTGAATGCGAGTGGCCGGGTCGAGTTCGAGCTCGTCGTCAGCGGGTTCGAGCCCGGCGTCTCGCGACGGCGACTCGATCATGTGATCGCGCAGTCGCAGCGCGCCGCCGAACAGCTGAGCGAACTCGTCGGCGCGCGATTCCCCGGCACGCCCGCGTAGCCCGCCCACAGTTTCCCGACGGATTTCGGACGGATTCCCGACGGGTGGATAACCGACAGCAGACGGATGGCAACGGTGCAACCGACAGCAATATGCGAGCCGATCTCCGAGACGGCCCTTCTGCTCGGGACCGTGCTGATGCCAGAATTGGGGCACCCGCCGCGACGGCGGCGTTTCCGGGAGGCGCACGCAGACCATGTCCGAATCATCCACCCCTGTCACGTCGAAGCTCATCGAGCGCACCGGCATCGAGATCGTCCCCGAATCGGATCGCACGGCCAAACCGCGCGACCTGTTCTGGCCCTGGTTCGCCGCGAACGTGTCGGTCTTCGGCATGTCGTACGGATCCTTCGTGCTGGGCTTCGGGATCTCGTTCTGGCAGGCGACGGCCGTCTCGGTCGTCGGCATCGTCATCTCGTTCCTGCTCTGCGGGCTGATCGCCATCGCCGGCAAGCGGGGTTCGGCCCCCACCATGGTGCTCTCGCGCGCCGCATTCGGGGTCCACGGGCAGAAGGTGCCGGGCATTGTCTCCTGGCTCACGTCCATCGGCTGGGAGACCTTCCTCGCCATCATGGCCGTGCTCGCCACCGCCACCGTGATCTCCCAGCTCGGCGGCGACGGCGACAGCATCGGGCTCAAGGTCCTCGCGACGGTCATCGTCGCCGCGCTCATCGTGACCGCCTCCGTACTCGGCTACCACACGATCATGAAGCTCCAGTCGGTGCTGACCTGGGTCACCGGCGCCGTGACGATCCTCTACGTCATCCTCGCGATCCCGCACATCTCGCTCTCCGCGGTGATGGCGCTGCCCAGCGGCAGCACCGGCCAGGTGATCGGCGCGCTCGTCATGGTGATGACCGGCTTCGGCCTCGGCTGGATCAACATCGCGGCCGACTGGTCCCGGTATCAGAAGCGCACCGCGTCCGACGGCGCGATCGTGCTCTGGAACACGGTCGGCGGCGCGCTCGCCCCCGCCATCCTGGTCGTCTTCGGTCTGCTGCTCGGCGGCTCGGACCCGGAGCTCGCCGTGCTCATCGGCTCGGATCCGATCGGTGCGCTCGCTCTGATCCTGCCGGTCTGGGTGCTCATCCCGTTCCTCCTGACGGCGGTCCTCGCCCTCGTCTCGGGCGCCGTGCTCGGTATCTACTCCTCCGGCCTCACCCTGCTCAGCCTCGGGATCCGGATCCCGCGCCCCAGCGCCGCGGCCATCGACGGCCTCATCCTCACCGCCGGTACCATCTGGGTCGTGTTCTGGGCCGCCGACTTCCTCGGACCGTTCCAGAGCTTCCTGATCACGCTCGGCGTGCCGCTCGCCTCGTGGGCCGGGATCCTCATCGCCGACATCCTGCGTCGCCGCAAGGACTACGACGAGGATGCGCTCTTCGACCCGCGCGGTCGCTACGGCGCGTGGGACTGGGTCTCCATCGGCACGCTCGCGGGCGCCTCGATCGTCGGTTGGGGCTTCGTCGTCAACCTCTTCGCGGAGGATGCGGCGTGGAACAACTGGCAGGGCTACTTCCTCGGTCTGATCGGGGGCAGGGAGGGCGACTGGGCCTACGCCAACCTCGGCGTCTTCTTCGCGCTCGTGCTCTCGTTCTTCGTCACCTGGTTCGCGCGCGCCGGCAGGATCCGGCAGCAGGAGCAGGGGTAGGAGCGCAGGCAGGGGCACGGCAGTGGTGTCAGAGGCAGGCGTGAGCCGCGGGCCCGGCGCCGCTGCGGGCGACGCCGCGGATGCCGCGGAGCGCGCGGCT
>NZ_JBHSRW010000096.1:0-8821 GCF_042659205.1 Leucobacter soli | reverse complement strand
ACCGATCGCGCGCCCTGACGGTGGGCGGTGCCGACGCAGTCCGCGCCGGTGTCGCCGCCGCCGATCACGATCACGTGCTTGCCCGCGGCGTGCAGGTCGCCCGGCTCGGGAGCGAGCCCCGGTACTGCAGCCGTGTCGTCCGTGGAGACGCCCGGACCTGTACCCGGCGCCCCGCGCCGGTTCTGAGCGGTCAGGTATTCCATCGCGTAGTGGATGCCGGAGAGCTCGCGACCGGGGAGATCGAGCGGCCGTGGCACGGTGGCCCCCGTCGCGACCACGACGGCGTCGTAGCGTCGGCGCAGCTCCGACCAGGTCATGTCGCGGCCGATCTCGATACCGCAGCGGAACCGCGTGCCCTCCTGCTTCATCTGGTCGATCCGGCGCGCCACCAGCGACTTCTCGAGTTTGAAGTCCGGGATGCCGAAGGCGAGCAGCCCGCCGGGCTCCTCGTCTCGCTCGTAGACCGCGACGGTGTGCCCGGCGCGCGTGAGCTGCTGCGCAGCCGCGAGGCCGGCGGGCCCGGATCCGACGACGGCGACCGTCTTTCCGGTCAGCCTCTCGGGCGGCACGGGCACCACCCAGCCGTTCGCGAACCCCTGATCGATGATGCTGTTCTCGATCTGCTTGATCGTGACAGCCGGCTGGTTGATGCCCAGCACACAGGCGGACTCGCACGGCGCCGGGCAGGCGCGCCCGGTGAACTCGGGGAAGTTGTTCGTGGCGTGGAGGCGGTCGAGCGCCTCCCGCTCCCGACCGCGCCACGTGAGATCGTTCCACTCCGGGATGAGGTTGCCGAGCGGGCAGCCCTGATGGCAGAAAGCGACGCCGCAATCCATGCAGCGCGACGCCTGCCGCGCCACGACCGCGGGGTCGGCAGCCTCGACGACCTCGCGCCAGTCCATCAGCCGGAGCGCGACGGGGCGCTTGGGGGCGAGCTCGCGCTCGCGCACCTTGAGGAATCCGCGCGGATCAGCCATTGGTCGCCTCCAGGATCTGCTCCCAGGCGCGCTCCCCGTCGGGGTCGCGGCCCTCGTTCTTCGCCGACTCCCGGATCTCGAGCACGCGGGAGTAGCCGCGCGGAATGAGTCGGGTGAATCGTGCCCATGCCGTCTCGGGGTCGGCCGCGATGCCCTGCAGCAGCTCCTCCGCGAGCGCCGAGCCGGTCTGCTCGACGTGGCGCTTCAGCAGTGCGAGCACCCGCTCCCGATGGGCCTCGCCGAGCGACTCGAGCAGGAGCGAGCCGCTGGCAAACTCCGCGGAATTGATCCGCGCCGAGTCGAGGTCGAGCAGCACGGCCTCGCCGCCCGACATGCCCGCGCCGATGTTCCGGCCGGTGGGCCCGAGGACCAGCGCGAAGCCCCCGGTGAAGTACTCGAGCGCGTGGTCTCCGGTGCCTTCCACGACGGCGGTGACACCGGATCCGCGCACCAGGAACCGTTCACCGACGACACCGGCGATCCAGAGCGACCCGGCGGTGGCCCCGTAGCCGATCACGTTGCCGGCGATGACGTTGCCCGCGGCGGGGTGCCCGGAACGGGGGTGCGGCCGGACCGTGATCTCTCCGCCGGAGAGTCCCTTGCCGACGTAGTCGTTCGCATCGCCGATCAGTCGCAGCGTGACGCCCGCGGGCAGGAACGCGCCGAGGGACTGCCCGGCCGAGCCGGTGAGCGTGACGTCGATCGTCTCGGGGGCCAGGCCCTCGGCGCCGAAGCGCCGGGTCACCTCGTGCCCGAGCAGTGTGCCTACGGCGCGATCCACGTTGCGGATCGGCAGGTCGATCACCGCGTGCTCCCGACGCTCGAGCGCATCGCCGGATGCGGCGATCAGACGATGGTCGAAGTGCGCCTCGAGCTCGTGATCCTGCTCGGTTCCGCGCCGCCGCGGCGCCTCCGGGGAGAAGGACGGACCGCGCAGGATCGGCGTCAGATCGAGACCCTCGGCCTTCCAATGCCGGATCGCCTCGTCGACGTCGAGCGCCGCCGTATCGCCGATCGCCTCGTCGAGGCTGCGGTAGCCGAGCGAGGCCAGGATCTCCCGCACCTCCTCGCCGATGAAGCGGAAGAAGTTCACCACGTGCTCGGCCTGGCCGGTGAAGCGGGACCGCAGCTCCGGGTTCTGGGTCGCCACGCCCACGGGGCAGGTGTCGAGGTGGCAGACGCGCATCATGATGCATCCCGAGACGACGAGCGGTGCGGTCGCGAAGCCGAACTCCTCGGCTCCGAGCAGCGCCGCCACGACCACGTCGCGGCCGGTCTTCAGCTGCCCGTCCACCTGCAGCACGACCCGCTCGCGCAGCCCGTTCAGCATCAGCGTCTGCTGCGCCTCTGCGAGCCCCAGCTCCCAAGGCGATCCCGCGTGCTTGAGCGAGTTCATCGGGCTCGCGCCGGTGCCGCCGTCGTGCCCGGAGACGAGGATCGCGTCGCTCAGCGCCTTCGCGACACCCGCGGCCACGGGGCCGATGCCGGACTGCGAGACGAGCTTCGTCGAGATCCGCGCCTCCGGATTCGCGCGCTTCAGGTCGAAAATGAGCTGCTTGAGATCCTCGATCGAGTAGATGTCGTGATGCGGCGGCGGCGAGATGAGCCCGACGCCGGGCGTCGCGTGCCGGGTCGTCGCGATCCAGGGGTACATCTTCTGCGGCGGCAGCTGCCCGCCCTCGCCCGGCTTCGCCCCCTGCGCAAGCTTGATCTGGATCTCGTCGGCGTTCGTCAGGTACATGCTCGTGACGCCGAAGCGGCCGGAGGCGACCTGCTTGATCGCGCTGCGGCGCTCGGGGTCCAGGAGCCGTTCGTCGGACTCGCCGCCCTCGCCCGTGTTCGACCGGCCGCCGATGCGGTTCATGGCGATCGCGAGGGTCTGGTGCGCCTCGGGAGAGATCGATCCGTAGCTCATCGCCCCGGTCGCGAAGCGGCGCAGGATCCCCTCGACCGGCTCGACCTCCTCGAGCGGGATCGGCGCCCGTGTCGGGCTGAACTGCATGAGCCCGCGGAGGGTCATGAGGCGCTGCTGCTGATCGTTGACCCGCGAAGTGTACTCGGCGAAGATCTCGCGGCGACCCGTGCGCGTCGCGTGCTGCAGCTTGTAGATCGTCTCGGGGTCGAAGAGGTGCGGCTCCTCCCCTCGGCGCCAGCGGTACTCGCCGCCGGTATCGAGACGCCGGTGCGCGAGGGCGGCCGGATCGTCCGGGTAGGCGCGCCGGTGCCGCGCGGCCACCTCTGCGGCGAGCACATCGAGCCCGACGCCGCCGAGCTTCGAAGCGGTCCCGGTGAAGTAGCGCTCCACGAGATCCTTCGCGAGGCCGATCGCCTCGAAGGTCTGCGCGCCGCAGTACGACGCGACGGTGCTGATGCCCATCTTGCTCATCACCTTGAGCATGCCCTTGCCCAGGGCCTTGATCAGATGCGCTACTGCTCCCGCCTCGTCGACGCCCTCGATCTCGCCCGCGCGGACCAGCGACTCGACGGTCTCCATCGCGAGATAGGGGTTCACCGCGGCAGCGCCGTAGCCGATGAGCGCGGCGACGTGATGCACCTCGCGAACGTCGCCCGCTTCGACGAGCAGGGTCGCCCGCATCCGGGTGCCCTTGCGGATGAGGTGGTGGTGCACCGCGGAGAGCGCGAGCAGCGAGGGGACCGGCGCGAGATCCTTGTTGGAATCGCGATCCGAGAGGATCAGGAACTCCGCGCCGGCGGCGATGGCCGCCGAGGCCTCCTGGCACATGGCGTCGAGCCGATCGGCCAGGCCCTTGGCGTGGTAGTCGACCGGGTAGAGCCCGCGGATGGTGACCGTGCGCTCACGGGTGGGATCGTCGGCGAGGTTCTGGATGCGCGCCAGGGCGTCGTTGTCGATGACCGGGAAATCGAGGATCACCTGGCGCGCATGCTCGGCGGACTGGCCGAGCAGATTGGCCTGCGGGCCGATGCTCGCGGAGAGGCTCGTGACGAGCTCCTCCCGCAGGGCGTCGAGCGGCGGGTTGGTGACCTGCGCGAACTGCTGCACGAAGTAGTCGAAGAGCAGGCGGGGCCGCGCGCTCAGCACCGCGATCGGGGTGTCGGTGCCCATCGCCGCGATGGGCTCGGCGCCCTCCCGAGCCATCGGCACGAGCAGCAGGCGCAGCTCCTCCTCGGTGTACCCGAAGGTGCGCTGCCGGCGGATGATCGAAGCCGGCGGATGCACGAGGTGCTCGCGCTCCGGCAGATCCGAGAGGCGCATCAGGCGCTCGCGGAGCCACTCGCCCCAGGGCGCCGATGCCGCGAGCTCGGACTTCACCTCGTCGTCCTCGCGGATCCGGCCGGTCTCGAGGTCGACCGCGATCATGCGGCCCGGGAGCAGCCTGCCGCGACGGACGACGCGCTGCGGCGGGAACTCGAGGACACCGGTCTCGCTCGCGATCACCAGAAGCCCGTCATCGGTCACCTGGAAGCGTCCGGGCCGCAACCCGTTGCGGTCGAGCAGGGCGACGAGCTCGTTCCCGTCCGTGGCGATCATCGCCGCCGGCCCGTCCCAGGGCTCCATCATCAGCGAGTGGTACTCGAGGAAGTCGCGCAGCGCCGGATCGATGCTGCTCTCCCGCTCCCAGGCCTCAGGAACCATCATCGCGAGCGCGTGCGGCAGGCTCCGTCCGGCCATCACGAGCAGCTCGAGCACCTCGTCGAAGCTGGCCGAATCGCTACCGCCTTCGGAGCAGATCGGCAGCAGCGGCCGCAGGTCGCCCAGCAGCTCGCTCTCCAGCTGCGATTCGCGAGCGCGCATCCAGTTGCGGTTTCCCCGAACCGTGTTGATCTCGCCGTTGTGCGCGACCAGGCGCAGGGGTTGCGCGAGGTGCCAGGAGGGGAAGGTGTTGGTCGAGTAGCGCGAGTGGACGATCGCGAAACGGGCCGCGAACGCCGGCACGGACAGATCCGGGTAGAAGGCGGGCAGCTGCAGCGTGGTGACCATGCCCTTGTAGACGATCGTGCGCGCTGAGAGCGACGGCAGGTAGAGGCCGGTCTCGCGCTGAATGCGCTTGCGCGTGCGGAACGCGCGCCGTTCGATGTCCGCGGGATCGGCGGCGGTGGCCAGGCCGCCGGCGTGCACGAGGATCGGCTGCTCGATGACGGGGCTCGCGGCGCGGGCGGCCTCTCCGAGCACGTCCGGGCGGATCGGCACGGGGCGCCAGGCGAGAACGTCGAGTCCCTCCTCGCGCGCGATCGAGGCGAAACGGTAGCGGGCGGCCCGGCGCTCCGCGGCCTCCTGCGGCAGGAAGGCGAGTCCGGTCGCGTAGCGCCCGGCGGACGGCAGCGACAGCTCGGGCTCGGCGAACGCGAGCTCGGCACGGATGAAGCCGTCCGGAAGCTCGCAGAGGATGCCTGCGCCATCGCCGGTACCCGCGTCCGAGCCCACGGCACCGCGGTGCTCCAGGTTCTCGAGCGCCTCGAGCGCCAGCCGGACGATCTCGTGGCTCGGCTCCGCCGTCAGCGAGACGACCGCGGCGAGACCGCAGGCATCGCGCTCCTCCGCCGGGTCGTAGAGCCCTGCGGCCACCGGTGGCTGCTGCCGGGATTCCGGGCGCTCGCCCATTCGTCGTGCGTTCATCGACGTCCTCTCATCGTGCGGGACGTCGGTGGCCCGTGGTGGAGTCTGGTGCCCGTTTCGGACCACCGGACATCGTTGTCGCGGTAGGGCACCCTGACAGGGAGCTTCGAGCGTAGCACCGTTTTCTTCGGTTCATTACGCAAAGTATCGCTGTTTCTTCGATGAAATCGAGAGAATTGCGAAACTACCGAATATTCTTCGCCATATGCGGCCGATTGCCGAACACCCGAAGAGACCCGAAACACTCGCGAAACAGAATCCGGGCGCCGGCGAACGGAAGTCTCCGTTTCGCGGGCGCCCGGAACCGACGGGAAGGGCCGGACGGCGGGCTCAGCCCCCGAAGCCGGTCACGTCGCCGATCAGGCGGGTGTGGTCGGCCGGAACGGGCTCGACCGCCGCGAGGGCGACCTCGGCCGCGAACTCGCCGACGTTGTAGAGTCGGCCGGCCTGCTCGCGGCGCTCCTCGATCGCGCCCGGGTTCAAGCGGTTGAGCAACGTCGCCGTCACGGTGCCCTCGATCATGTCCCCGGACACCACGACGAACTCGACCCCGCGCTCGGTGAGCTCGGGGATGCGCTCGCGCAGCGCATCCTCCCCCGCCCGCTTCGAGAGCGCCACCGGCTCGTACTCCGGCATCGTCGGCGTCGTGCGGATGAAGTGGGCTTGATGGCTCGTGACGAACACCACGCGGGAGCCGGTTCCGAGCAGCGGCAGCGCGGCGTCGAGCACCGCGAGCTGCGCATCCCGGTTGAGCTTCAGCGCATAGTCCTCCCCCATGCCGGACTCCATGCCCCCCGATGCGTTGAGCACGAGGATGTCGAGACCGCCGTACTCCGCCTGCACCGCCGCGAACATCTCCGCGAGGGACGCCGGATCGGTCAGGTCAGCGCCCTGCACCAGTGCGCGGACGCCCAGATCCCGCAGCTCGGCGGCCAGCTTCTCCGCGCGAGGAGCCTTGTTCCGGAAGTTGACGACGACGTCCGCACCCGCCTCGGCAAAACGGCGGACGGTATCGGCGCCGATGCCGCGCGAGGAGCCGGTCACGAGGGCGCGACGGCCGGTGAGGCTGCCCGGAGCGAGCGGCTGCGAGGCGTTCGAGTCTGACACGTGGACTCCTTCGAGGTCGGCGCCCGGATGCGGCGCGAGTGATCTTCGGATATCAGCGTAGCGGTGGAGTGTGACGAAACGGGCACGACACTACCGGCGCACGGCCGGGCGCGCTACGCTGCAAGGACTACCGATGGATCGCGACGACGCACCCGCCGGGCGCGCCTCGCGGGCGAGGAGGAGCCATGGCCGAACGGACACTCCGGGGCGCACGGATAGGTTCCACCAGCCTCCAGAGCGAGGAGGGCATCGAGTTCGCTCCGCGCAGGCGCGTCGAGTACATCACCGACAAGGGCACCCGCTTCGCCGTCATGTTCGACGCGGAGGCGGAGCCGCCCGCCGAATGGACCGATCAGCGCAGCGGGGAGATCGGATTCCTCGACGATGACGCGGGCCGGGCCGCGCGCGCCGAGTTCGAGGAGAAGGAAGGTCAGCAGCGCACCCACTGGGACATGCTGATGGAACGGCGCAGCCGCGAAGAGCTCGAAGAACTGCTGCAGGAGCGTCTGCAGCTGCTCCGGGCGCGCCGAGGCGGGGAGGGAACCGACTGACGCCTCGTCATCGCGCGGTGCTCGGTCGGTCTCGCGCCGCTCAGTCGGTTTCGCGCTGCGCTGCGTTGCGGCGGCGGAAGACCGAGCCGTCGATCGGGCCGCGGATCGCGCCGACGATGACACCGGCAATGACACCGGCCGCGCCGAGCAGCATCCACGCCGCCGCGACGACCGGCCCGTACCGCAGCGCGGGCGTCTCCCCGGTCGACAGCGGCACCTCGGCCACCATGGCGTCGCGCGTGAACGGGGTCAAGCGGTCGACGTCCGCGCCGTCCGGAAGCACGATCGCGCTCGTGCCGACCGTGCTGATGTTCACGAGCGCGCGACCGGTCTCGACCGCGCGCAACCGGGCGATGGCGAGCTGCTGCGCGCTCTCGTCCGTGCGCCCGAAATCCGCGTTGTTCGTCTGCGCGAAGATCACCTGGGACTCCACGCCGCCGCCCGTGGGGCCTCGGCCCATCAGCGCGACCGCGTGGTCGTCGAAGATGATGTCGAAGCAGATCGCGATGCCGGCAGCGAAGGATCCGCCGGCGCCGTCTATCTCGAGCACCGCCGAGCGGGTCCCGGCACGGTAGTCGAGCCGCACGAGATCGACCAGGTCGGGCACGAGCGCGCGGAAGAACTCGCGGTTCGGCATGTACTCGGCGAACGGCACCGGTCGACGCTTGTCGTAGCGCACCCCGGTTCCGCCGGCCTCGTCGTAGACGAGCGTGCTGTTGGTGAACGTGTCGTCGGGATCGCGCAGCACCGTCCCCACCACGATCGGGGCGTCCGCGCGCTCCGAGAGCTCGCGCAGCGCGAGTTCGCGATAGGGCTGATCCGGCAGGGCGAATTCGGCGCTGTTCTCCGGCCAGACAATCGCGTCGACCGTCTCCCCCTCGGCCTCGAGCCGGTCGAGGAGCGTCGCCGTCGCCTCGACGTGGTCTCGGAAGACGTCGCCGTTCTCCCGGTCGTCGAAGATCGCCGATTTCGCATTGCCCTGCACGGCGGCGACCCTGAGCGTGCCGGCCCGTTCGACATGCGCGGGCGGGACCAGTGCGAGCATCCCCAGCGCCAGCGACGCGCCGACGACCACGGCGAGCAGGCGGAGACGCCGCGACCGGAGCTTCGACCCCTGCACATCCTGCGCATCCGCCGCGTCCGGCACGGCCGCGATGCCCGTACCGAACCACGCGGCGACGAGCACGGCACCGAGCACTGCGCCGGCGAGGGCGAGCAGCCCGGAGAGGCCGGAGAAGCCGACCCACGAGACGAGCGGGGCGAGCGGTCCCTCGGCCTGCGTATGCGCGAGTCGCCCCCAGGCGAAGCCGCCGTACGGCCAGGTGCTCTGCAACTGCTCCCGCAGCACCCAGAGCCCGGCGACGGCGAACGATTGCACGGCGACGACGGCCTGCGGTGATAGCCGCAGCCGCGCGAGCCCGCGCGTGGCGAGTGCCGCGGCCAGCCCGAAGAGCGCGAACCAGGCGATCATCACCCCGCACAGCGCGAGCCACGGTATCGGGCCGAGGTAGAGCGTCAGCCAGGAGATCTGGGGCATCCAGAAGGCCGCGCCCGCGACCGCCCCGGACAGCGCGCCGAGGCCGGCGCGC
>NZ_JBHSRW010000095.1:0-8853 GCF_042659205.1 Leucobacter soli | reverse complement strand
CGGCGGGCTGCGCCTCGCCGCGCGGGTCGGTCCATCCGTCATCCTGCATGCCGAGCGCGGTGGCGCCGCCGAGCGTCGCCGCGCGCACCGCCTCCTGGATCGTCAGGCCCATCTGCAGCACCGCGGTCGCGACGCAGAACGCCATCGAGCTCGTGTACGAGGTGCCGGGGTTGCAGTTGCTCGCTATGGCGAGCACCGCTTCCGCGTCGAGCAGCCTGCGGGCCGGCGCGAGCGGCATGCGCGTCGAGAGGTCGCAAGCCGGTAGAACCGTGGCGACGGTGCCGGCGACTCCTGCACCGCGGCGCCACTCGTCCCACGACCCCGCGAGCGCCGCGATGTCGCCATCGCTCAGGAAGCCGAGGTGGTCGACGCTGAGCGAGCCGTGCGCCACGGCGAGCTGCGCGCCGGGACCGTGGCCGAGCTGGTTGCCGTGCACACGGGTGGCGAGACCGTGCCGAGCGGCGGCTTCGAGGACCCTCGCCGAGGCGGCCTCATCGAAGGCGCCGGTCTCGCAGAACACGTCGACGGCGCTCACGTGCGGAGCGACGGCGTCGAGCATCGGCCCGGTCACGAGGTCGAGGTAGGCGTCGGGATCCTGCCCGGCCGGGACGACATGAGCTCCGAGGAAGGTGACGGCGTCGGCCCGGCGCCCGGCGACGACCGCGGAGCGCACCTCGTCCTCGACCGTGAGCCCGTAGCCGGTCTTCGTCTCGATCGTGGTGGTGCCGCCGCGCCGCGCCTCGGCGACGAGCCGGGCGAGGTTGCCGTCGAGCTCCTCGTCAGAAGCGGCGCGCGTCGCGCTCACGGTGACGTTGATGCCGCCCGCGGCATACGCCTCGCCCGCCATGCGTGCCTCGAACTCGGCGGTGCGATCCCCCGCGAACACCATGTGCGTATGCGAGTCGACCCAGCCCGGCAGCAGAGCACGCCCGCCGGCGTCGACGCGCTCGTCGGCGGCGGGGGCGTCAGTGGCCGAGCCGACCCACGCGATCCGCGATCCGTCGATCACGACCGCCGCATCGCGCAGGCGCCCGCCGATTCCCTCGCCGAGCGACTCGTCGTTTGTCGTCAGCTCGCCGATGTCGTCGATCAGCAGGGAGGTCACGAGCGAGAACCTACCAGGCCCGATCGGTGTTGCGGATCACGGGCTCCATCGGCACGCGCACGCCGCGCTCCTTCGCCACCTCGGCGGCGCGCTCGTAGCCCGCGTCGACGTGGCGGATGACGCCCATGCCGGGGTCGTTGGTCAGCAGGCGCGAGAGCTTCTCGGCGGCGAGCTCGGTGCCGTCGGCGACCGAAACCTGGCCGGTGTGGATCGAGCGGCCGATGCCGACGCCGCCGCCGTGGTGGATCGACACCCAGGTCGCGCCGGACGAGGTCGCCGTGAGTGCGTTGAGCAGCGGCCAGTCGGCGATCGCGTCGGATCCATCGGCCATCGCCTCGGTCTCGCGGTAGGGCGAGGCGACCGAGCCCGAGTCGAGGTGGTCGCGGCCGATCACGATCGGCGCCTTGACCTTGCCCTCCGCGACGAGCCGGTTGAAGAGCAGGCCGGCCTGGTGGCGCTCGCCGTAGCCGAGCCAGCAGATGCGAGCGGGCAGGCCCTCGAACTCGACCCGCTCGGCGGCGGCGTCGAGCCAGGCGTGGAGGTGGGTGTTCTCGGGGAACAGCTCCTTGAGCGCGGCGTCGGTGACGCGGATGTCTTCGGGATCGCCCGAGAGCGCCGCCCAGCGGAACGGACCGAGGCCCTCGCAGAAGAGCGGGCGGATGTAGGCGGGCACGAAGCCGGGGAACTCGAAGGCGCGATCGTAGCCGCCCGTGCGGGCCTCATCGCGGATCGAGTTGCCGTAGTCGAAGACCTCGGCGCCCGCGTCCTGGAACTCGACCATGGCCTTGACATGCGCGGCCATCGCGGCCTGCGCGTCCTTCGTGAACTGCTCGGGGTCGGCCGCCGCGCGCTCGTGCCACTCCTCGACGGTGTAGCCGACGGGCAGGTAGCTGAGCGGGTCGTGGGCGCTCGTCTGGTCGGTCACGAGATCGATCGTGATCTCGCCCGCCCGGTGGCGGCGCAGGATCTCGGGGAACACCTCGGCCGCGTTGCCGACGAGGCCGACGGACCAGCCGCGCCGCTCGTCCTTCGCCTGCTGCACCTTGGCGAGCGCCTCGTCGAGGTCTTCCACGACCTCGTCGAGGTAGCGCTTGCCCGCGCGACGGTCGAGGCGCGTCTTGTCGACGTCGACGATCAGGCAGGCGCCGTCGTTCAGGGTGACCGCGAGGGGCTGGGCGCCGCCCATGCCGCCGCAGCCGCCGGTCAGGGTGATGGTGCCGGCGAGGGGGCCCTTGCCCTCGACCTTCTCGATGCGGCCCTGCCCCTGGAGCTTGCGGCCGGCGGCGGCGAAGGTCTCGTAGGTGCCCTGGAGGATGCCCTGGGTGCCGATGTAGATCCACGAGCCGGCCGTCATCTGGCCGTACATCATCAGGCCTTCGGCCTCGAGCTTGCGGAACTCGGGCCAGGTCGCCCAGTCGCCCACGAGGTTCGAGTTCGAGATGAGCACGCGCGGCGCCCACCTGTTCGTGCGGAACACGCCGACCGGCTTCCCCGACTGCACGAGCAGCGTCTCGTCCTCTTCGAGATCGCGCAGGGTGTCGACGATCGCGTCGAAGGCGCCCCACGAGCGCGCCGCGCGGCCCGTGCCGCCGTACACGACCAGGTCGTCGGGGCGCTCGGCTACCTCGGGGTCGAGGTTGTTCATGAGCATGCGCAGCGGAGCCTCGGTCTGCCAGCTCTTGGCCGAGATCTCGGTACCGCGCGGGGAGCGGACGGGGCGGGCGCCGGGGAGAGCCATGGTCGTGCCTTTCGATCGGTGCGTTCGAGGTGCGATCCTCCGCAGTCGTCTCGCGAAGGATCGCGCTGCACCCATCTCACCGCAGGCGGTTCGGCCGGGCAATGCGACGAGAGCGGGCGATGTCCGGGATTCCAGACACCGCCCGCTCGTCCGCCGGGTCGCGGGAGAGGCTACGAGGCGACCGCCCGCCGGGTCGCGGGAGAGGCTACGAGGCGACCGCCCGCCAGGCCTCCCGCCGCTGTGCCTGCTCCACCGGATCCGGCACCGGCAGCGAAGCCAGCAGCCGCTGCGTGTAGGCCTCCTGCGGGTGGCGCAGCACCTCCTCGCAACTGCCGCTCTCCACCAGCTCGCCGTGGAAGAGCACGCCCACCCGGTCGGCGAGCGCATCGACCACCGCGAGGTCGTGCGTGATGAACAGCGAGGCGAAGCCGAGCTCCTGCTGCAGCTCGACGAAGAGCGCGAGCACGCGAGCCTGCACCGAGACGTCGAGCGCGCTGGTCGGCTCGTCGGCGATCAACAGCTTCGGATCGAGCGCCAGCCCGCGGGCCAGCGAGGCCCGCTGCAGCTGCCCGCCCGAGAGCTGGTGCGGGAACCGGTCCCCGTAGGCACGGGGCAGCTGCACCGCCTCGAGCAGCTCGTCGACGCGAGGCCGCGCGGCCTCCGCGCTGCGCACCACCCGGTGCACGAGCAGCGGCTCGGCCACGTTCTGCGCGATCGTGAGCAGCGGGTTGAAGCTCGAGCCGGGATCCTGGAACACGAAGCCGATATCGCGCCGGATCGACCGGAAGGCCCGCTCCTTGTAGCCGAGCATCTCGTGCCCGAACACCTCGAGCGACCCTCCGGTGACCGAGGTGAGGCCGGCGATCGCGCGGCCGATGGTCGACTTGCCCGATCCCGACTCGCCGACGAGGCCGTACACCTCGCCCGCGGAGATCTCGAAGTCGACGCCCTGCACGGCCTTGAACCCCGGACGGCCGAAGCGACCCGGGTACTGGATCTCGAGCCCGCGCGCCCGCACGACCGGCGCCGTGACGGTCGCGTCATCGGGCGCCGCGTGCGCCCCGGCGGGATGCGGCAGCGCCTGCCGGTCCTCCGCGACCAGTCGCCCCTCGCCGAGCTTCAGCACCGCACCCAGCAGCTGCTTCGTGTAGGCCTCGCGAGGGTTCGCGAAGAGCTCCGCGACCGGTGCCTGCTCGACGACGCGCCCCTGGTACATCACCGCGACGTCGTCGGCGAGATCCGCCACCACACCCATGTTGTGGGTGATGAGCAGGATCGCGGTGCCGAGCTCGTCCCGCAGTTTGCGCAGCAGATCGAGGATCTCGGCCTGCACGGTCACATCCAGCGCGGTCGTGGGCTCGTCCGCCACGATGAGTCCCGGTCGCAGAGCCAGCGCCATCGCGATCATCACGCGCTGCTTCTGCCCGCCAGAGAGCTGATGCGGGTAGTAGTCGACGCGCTCCTCCGGATCCGGCAGGCCGACCAGGTCGAGCATCTCGATCGCCTTGGCCCGCAGCTCCTTCTTCGAGAGCTTGCCGTGGGCGCGCAGGCCCTCGGCGATCTGCCAGCCGATCGGAAAGACCGGGTTCATCGCGGTGGACGGCTCCTGGAAGACCATCGCGACGTCGCGGCCGCGCACCCGGCGCAGCTGGTCCGCGCCGAGATGCAGCACGTCGTTGCTCCCGCTGCCGTCGCGCGTCGCGAGCACGACGGAGCCGGTCGCGATCGCGGTCTCGGGCAGCAGACCGAGCACAGTGCGAGCCGAGACGGTCTTGCCGGATCCGGACTCGCCCACGACCGCGAGCACGCGGCCGGGCTCCACGTGCAGCGAGACCCCGTCGACCGCCGTCACCGGCCCGCTGTCCGTCGAGAATGTGACCTCAAGATCCGAGATGTCGAGCAGACGCGTCATCGCGCACCTCCTTCGTCGGCGGCTCCCGCTCCCGGGGCCGGATCCTCGGCTTCCAGCGACTCGTATCCCTGATCCTGCGCGTGGCGGGCGCCGACCGAGGTGGCGGCCACCTTGCCGCTGCCGGCCTTCGCGCGGCGGCGGATGCGCAGGCGCGGGTCCGCGAGATCGTTCAGGCTCTCCCCAGTCAGAGTGAGGCCCATGACGATGAGCACGATCGCGAGGCCCGGCCAGAGCGAGGTCCACCAGATGCCGTTCGTCACGTCGGCGACGGCCTTGTTCAGGTCGTAGCCCCACTCGGCGGCGCCGTTCGGCTCGATGCCGAATCCCAGGAAGCCGAGGCCGGCCAGCGTCAGGATCGCCTCCGAGGCGTTCAGCGTGAACACGAGCGGGAGCGATCGCGTCGAGTTGCGCAGCACGTGCGTGAACATGATCCGGCGATGACTCGCGCCGATCACGCGGGCCGACTCGACGAAGGCCTCGGCCTTCACTCGCACCACCTCGCTGCGCACCACGCGGAAGTACTGCGGGATGAACACGACGGTGATGGAGAGCGCGGCCGACCATATGCCGCCCCACAGGCTCGACTGGCCGCCCGAGATCATGATCGACATGACGATGGCCAGCAGCAGCGAGGGGAAGGCGTAGATCGCATCGGTGATCATCACGAGCACCCGGTCGAGCGCGCCGCCGAGGTAGCCGGAGACCAGACCGAGCAGCGTCCCCGCGAAGATCGAGCTCAGCACGGCGATCACGATCACGAGCAGCGCCGTGCGGGAGCCCCAGATCACGCGGGAGAGCACGTCGTAGCCCGCGATCGTCGTACCGAAGGGGTGCGCGGCCGAAGGCGCCATCCGCGAGCCGAAGTCGCCGTCGGGCCCCGAGAGCGTGTTGTAGCTGTAGGGCGCGATCAGCGGAGCGAACACGGCGAGCAGCACGAAGAGCGCGACGAGGACGAGGCCGGCGATGAGCATGCCCCGCTGCAGTCCGACGCTCTGGCGCAGCTGCTTGATGAGCGGCCAGGAGTGCCAGGCGCGCTCGCCCGGCGCGGCGACCGTTCCGTTCACGGTGGGAGTCGAGTTCGTCACGTCAGTACCTCACTCGCGGGTCGATGAGCGCGGCGAGCACGTCGACGATGAAGTTGCTCAGCGCGACGATGACGGCGAGCAGCACCACGATGCCCTGCACCGCGATGAAGTCGCGCGCGCTCAGATAGTAGGCCAGCTGGAAGCCGAGACCCTTCCACTCGAAGGTCGTCTCGGTGAGCACGGCGCCGCCCAGGAGGAGCGCGATCTGCATCCCGATCACGGTGATGATCGGGATGAGCGCCGGCCGGTAGGCGTGCTTCGTGACGAGCCGGAACTCCCCCACGCCGCGCGAGCGCCCGGAATCGATGTACTCGCGGCCCAGCGTGCCGATCATGTTCGTGCGGACCAGCCGGAGGAACACGCCGGCGGTCATGAGGCCGAGCGTGAGCGCGGGCAGGATCGCATGCGCCAGCACATCCGCGACATTGGCCATGTCCCCAGTGCGGAATGCGTCGATCAGATAGAAACCGGAAGGATTCGACAGCATCTGCAGCTGCAATTCGGTGCCGATCGATGCGCGCCCCGAGACGGGGAGCCAGCCGAGCCAGATGCCGAAGACCAGCTTCATCAGCAGGCCCGAGAAGAACACCGGCGTCGCGTAGGTGAAGATCGCGAACACGCGCAGCACCGCGTCGGGACCGCGATCGCGGTAGTAGGCGGCGAGCATGCCGAGCGGGATGCCGACGATGAAAGCGACGATCAGCGTGTAGAAGGCGAGCTCGAGGGTGGCGGAGCCGAAGGTGAGCAGGACCTCGGTCACGGCACGGTTGTCGCTGATCGTGGTGCCGAAGTCGCCGCGGAGGATCTGGCCGAGGTACTCGACGTACTGCACCAGGATCGGCCGGTCGTAGCCGGCCTCGTGGATGCGACGGGCGAGCTCGTCCGGGGGAAGGCGATCGCCGATCGAGGCGGTGATCGGGTCGCCGATGGTGCGCATGAGGAGGAACACCATGGTGACCAGGATGAAGACGGTCGGGATGATGAGCACCGCGCGCCAGAGGATGTAGCGCCCGAGGCCTCCTCCGGAGCTGCGCCGTGGCTTCGCGCTGGTGCTGACCGCTGCGATATCGAGAGTCATAGTCGAAAGGGTACAGGGAGGGAGCCGCGCGGCCCCCTCCCTGCACTTATCTCACGCGATTACTTCGTCAGCGTTCCGAAACGGAACTTGAACGAAGGATCGAGGGTGACGCCCTCGACGCCGTCGACCGCGACCGCGACCTGCGCGCCCTGCAGCATCGGCAGGGTCGAGAGATCCGCGGCCACGAGGTCCTGGATCTCCTCGATCTTCGCGGTGCGCTCCGCCACGTCCGGGGTCACGAGCTGCGAACGGAGCAGTTCGTTGACCTCGGGGTTGTCGTAGTGGTTGAACAGGAAGCCGCCCTCGAGGAAGAACGGGGTCAGGTAGTTGTCCGCATCCGAGTAATCGGGGAACCAGCCCAGCTGGTGAGCCGGGTAGAGATCCTCGACGCGATCCTTGGTGAACTGCCCCCACTCGGTGGACTGCAGGTTCACCGAGAACAGACCGTCGGTCTCGAGCTGAGCCTTGATCTGCGCGTACTCCTCGGAGGAGGCCGCACCGTAGCGCTCGCCCGCGTACTGCAGGTTGAGCTCGACCGGGGTCTCGACGCCCGCGTCGGCGAGGCGCTCCGCGGCGCGCGCGGCGTCGGGGCCGCCCTGGCCGTCGCCGTAGAGGCCCTTGAGCGCCTCGTTCGCACCGGTCAGGCCCTCGGGCACGTAGCTGTACAGCGGGGTGTAGGTGCCCTTGAACACCTGATCCGAGATCTTCTCGCGGTCGATCAGGTCGGCGGCCGCCTGACGGACGGCGAGCGCCTTCGCCTCATCGGCGTCGTCGGTCTTCGCGCCGTACGGCTGCACGTTGAAGTTGAAGACGATGTAGCGGATCTCGCCGCCCGGGCCGCTGACGACGTTGAGCCCGTCGGTGCCCTCGAACTTCTCGATGTCGGTGGCCGAGAGGCTGCGGAACGCGACGTCGACGGCCTTCGTCTCGATCGCCTGGCTGAGGTTCGACTCGTTGGCAAAGTACTTGACGTTGATCTGCGCGGTCTGCGCGGCGCCCCAGAGACCCTGGTAGCCGTCGAACGCCTGGTACGAGGCCAGGTTGTTCTGGTCGAAGGTCTCGAGCGAGTACGGGCCGGCGAAGGGCTTGCCCGCGACGATGTCGGCGTCGGTCGCGAGCGCATCGGCGGGGAACACGTCCTCGTCGACGATCGGGCCGACCGGGCTCGAGAGCACCTGCGGGAACGTCTGGTCGTTGCCCTCCTTCAGGTGGAACACGACGGTGACGTCATCGGTGGTCTCGATGCTGTCGAGGTTCGCGAGGAGGCTCGAGGGGCCGTTCTCGTCGGCGATCGCGAGCTGACGATCGAAGGTGAACTTCACGTCCGAGCTGGTGAGCTCGTTGCCGTTGGCGAAGGTGAGGCCGCTCTTCAGCGTGACCGTGTACTCGGTCGGCGTGGTGAACTCGGCCGACTCGGCGATGTCGGGCTCGACCTCGCTGCTGCCGACCGGGTTGTTCAGCAGGAACGGGTAGACGTTCGTCATGACGCCGAACGAGCCGTTGTCGTAGGCGCCGGCGGGGTCGAGCGAGGTGACCACCTCGGTCGTGCCGATGACGATCGCGCCGCCGGCGGAATCGCCGCCGCCGTTGCCGTTGCCGCCCGAGGCGCAACCGGCGAGCGTGAGTGCACTCGCAGTGGCCAGTGCGAGTGCACCGTAGGCCGTGCGTGAGAGTTTCACTTGTTCTCCTTCGTTACTCTCCGCTCCGCCGCGCACGGGTCGTGCACGGCGTCGTGGAAGTGATTGACCAGAACAGCCTAGCCATCTTCCGAGTGCCCGTTTCACCGCGGCCGGATACGCCGCACAATCGTGACCAATGCTTTCGCGGGCCGGACTGGCCGAACCCTACAACTCCCGGGGTCTCCGGGCCGGGCCGGCGCGGGATCCGGGCGGATCCGGCCGGCCCGTCGCTCAGGGGCCGCTCGCGGGGCATCCG
>NZ_JBHSRW010000094.1:0-9016 GCF_042659205.1 Leucobacter soli | reverse complement strand
CTGCACCGCGCGACGCTCTACTTCCCCGAGGCTGCCGGCCGCGACAGCGACGAGTTCTTCGCGAACCCCGAGGTGGGCGAGTTCTGGGTCGGCGCACGGCCCGCGCTCCCCCAGGTGGCGGCGGATCTCGGTATCGCCACCGCCTCGCTCCACGAGTTCGCGGCGCAGCCGGGCGACCGGACCCTCGCCGACGCCGAGCTCGCGCGTGCGGCGAGCGAGCTCCGCCTCGTGAAGGACGCCTACGAGCTGGCCGAGATGCAGGCCGCGGTCGACGCCACGGCGCTCGGCTTCGACGATGTGCTCGCCCACCTCGGCCGCGCTTCCTCGGCGCCGCGCGGTGAACGCGTGGTCGAGGGCGTCTTCAACCTGCGGGCGCGCCTCGACGGCAACGCCGTGGGCTACGAGACGATCGCGGCGTCCGGCCCGCACGCCTGCACGCTGCACTGGATGCGCAACGACGGCGACGTGCTCCCGGGCGATCTCCTGCTGCTCGACGCCGGCGTGGAACTCGACAGTCTCTACACGGCGGACATCACGCGAACGATCCCGGTTTCGGGCGTCTTCAGTCCGGTGCAGCGGAGGATCTACGACGCCGTGCTCGAGGCCGCCGACGCGGCTCGCGCGATCGTGCGGCCCGGCATCCGCTTCGGAGACGTCCACGACGCGGCGATGGCAGTGATCGAGCGCAGGACGCAGGAGTGGGGCCTCCCCCTCCGCGTCGCCGACGACGTGACCGCGGCGATCGGCGGCATCCCGGAGGGCGAGTCCGTCGCGCTCCACCGCCGGTACATGGTGCACGGCACGAGCCATCACCTCGGCCTCGACGTGCACGACTGCGCGCAGGCGCGCCGGGAGATGTACCTCGACGGCGTCCTCGAGCCCGGCATGTGCTTCACCATCGAGCCGGGGCTCTACTTCCAGCCCGACGACCTCACGGTGCCCGAGGAGTTCCGCGGCATCGGCGTGCGCATCGAGGACGATATCGTCGTCACCGAGACGGGCTGCGTGAACCTTTCGGCCGCGATCCCGCGTACTGCGGACGAGGTGGAGGCCTGGATCCGCCGGCAGCGCGACGCCGACGGTGCGGCTCCGGTATCGCAGCGGTGACCTCGGCACGATGACCGCGGTATGAGGTCGGGGCGCGCGTCTGCGATCGCCCCGACCCGGTCAGCCCGCCGTCGGCTGCGACAGGATGCGGCGCGCCTCGTGGATGAGCGACGGGTCGGCGACGAGGTCGTACCGCGACGCGACCATCTGCATGACCGAGGAGAAGTCCCGGCGGTTGCGGTTCATCGCGTAGGAGAGCACGCCGAAGAGCATGCCGAATCCGGCGCCGATCGCGATCGCCGAGATGAACACCCCGCCGATGGCGCTGTTGTCGGGTTGGAAGATGAAGAGCAGCAACCCCAGGAACAAGCCGAAGTACGCTCCCGAGAGCGCGCCCATCATGGCGACTCGGCCGTACGTGAGCTTGCCGGTCACCCGCTCGACGCTCCGCATGTCGTTGCCGACGATCGAGACCGCGTTGACGGGGAAGTCGGCCCGGGCGAGGCGATCCACGGCGTGCATCGCGTCGGCGTAGCGGTCGTAGGTCGAGATGATCTCGCCCTGCGGCAGCTCGGGCATCTGCGGCATGCGACGAGGAGACGGGCTGTTGGTGCTCATGCCTCGATTCTCCCACGCCTGGATCGAAGCGCGGTGAATGCGAGGATCGCCGGCGGGGCGCCCGATGCCGGCCGTGCCGTCGCGTCCCTCCGCGCCGCGGGGATCCGCTGCGCCTGACGGAAGTGGGGGCATGCCGAGCGGCGCACCCGCCGGGATAGTGGAGAGGACTACGCTAATGGGGTGAGCAGTTCGAGGGTCTTCGTCGGTCGCCTCGCGGGTCGTGGCGTGTTCGATCCCGTCGGCGACCGTATCGGCAAGGTCCGCGACCTCCTGGTCGTGTACCGGGCCGCGACGGCGCCGCGCGTCGTCGGGCTGATCGTGGAGATCCCCGGCAAGCGGCGCGTGTTCCTGCCGATCGGCCGGATCACGTCGATCGCCGCAGGCCAGATCATCGCGACGGGCCTCATCAACGTGCGGCGCTTCGAGCAGCGCGGCGGCGAGACCCGGATGATCGCCGAGATCATCGGCCGCGAGGTGCAGGTCTCCGACAGCGCGAGCGGTGTCGCCGGAGGCACGACCGCGACCATCGAGGATGCGGCCATCGACCGCACCCGATCCGGCGAGTGGGTGGTCTCCGAGCTCTTCGTCCGCTTGCCCAAGCCGGCGGCCCCCTTCGCCCGCGGTGACACCCGCATCGTCCGGTGGTCGGATGTCCGCCTGCCCAGCGACTCGGCCGGAGCGCAGTCGGCGGAACTGCTGATCCAGACGCTGGTCGACCTGAAGCCCGCCGACCTCGCCGAAGCACTGCTCGAACTGCCCCATGCGCGCATGCTCGAGGTGATCGGCGAACTGCCCGATGACCGCGTGGCGGATGCGCTCGAGGAGATGGTCGAGACGGATCAGCTCGCACTGCTCGCGCAGATGCAGAGCGACCGCGCGGCGGATGTGCTCGATCGGATGGAGCCGGACGACGCGGCCGACCTGATTTCGGCGCTGCCCGCCGCACGCGGCGAGGAGCTCCTCGATCTCATGGAGCCCGAGGAGGCGGAAGACGTCCGCAGACTCCTCGAGTACGACGCGGACACCGCCGGCGGCCTCATGAGCCCCTCCCCGATCGTGCTCTCCGGCGAATCGAGCGTCGCGGAAGGGCTGGCACTGATCCGGCGCGCCGAGATCCCCCCCGCGATGGCGTCCGCCGTCTACGTCACCCATCCGCCCTACGAGACGCCGACCGGCGAGTACCTGGGCATGGCGCATTTCCAGCGGATGCTCCGCTTTCCGCCGCACGAGCGCATGTCGGCGCTGCTCGACACCGAGATCGAGGCTCTGCCGGTGCAGGCGAGTGCCGCCGAGGTCGCCCGCCGCCTCGCGAGCTACGACATGGTCGCGCTCCCGGTGGTCGACGACCAGCAGCGCCTGGTCGGGGCGGTCACGATCGACGACGTGCTCGATCATCTCCTGCCCGATGACTGGCGGCATGCCGACGACGAGGTCGAGCGATGAGCTTCTTCGGCAGGCGCTCGGCGGCCACGGGGCTCGACTCCCCGCAGACCGGTGCGCGCGTCTCCGCCAACGACAACGGCGGCAACGAGGTCTTCGGGCGGTGGAGCGAAGGCATCGCCCGCGGCATGGGCACGCCCTGGTTCCTGCTGGTCCTCACGTTCTTCTGCGTGATCTGGCTCGTCTGGAACACGCTCGCACCCGAAACCTGGCGATTCGACAGCGCCGCCCTCGGATTCACCGCGCTCACGCTGATCCTTTCGCTGCAGGCCTCGTACGCGGCACCGCTGATCCTGCTCGCGCAGAACCGGCAGGACGACCGGGACCGGGTGCAGATCGAGCAGGATCGCCAACGCGCCGAACGGAACCTGGCCGACACGGAGTTCCTGGCACGCGAGGTCGTCGCGCTACGGCTCGCGATCAAGGATCTGCCGGATCGCGACTTCGTGCGCGCCGAATTGCGCGCGCTGCTGGCAGACCTGGAGACCGGGCCGGAAACCGCTCCGGAGGATGCGGGAGAGATCGGCGAGGACCAGCTCGCCTCGACGGATCCTGCGGTCCCGAAGAACTCTGCGACCTCTGCGGGACCATCGGACGAGACGCATACGGGTTCGGGCGCGGGTTCGAGCCCGGACGCGGACGACGATGCCGATGGCTGACCGCTCCACCGCGAAGTCGCCCGTGGAGTCCGCGGTGTGGGCGGCGCTCGGCAGGGTGAAGGATCCCGAGATCCTTCGCCCGGTCACCGAACTCGGCATGATCGACGGCATCGAGGTCGATGAAGCGGGCGCGGCGGCCGTACGCCTGAAGCTCACGATCGCCGGTTGCCCCGCGGCGCGACGCATCGAAGCCGACGCGCTGGCCGCGATCGAGGGCGCTCCTGGCGTGACCGCGGCGACGATCGAGGTCGGCGTGATGACGCCCGAGGAACGACAGGCCTTCATCGAACGCGTGCGCGGTGACCGCGCGCTCCGGGCGCCGCAGTTCGGCGAAGACTCGCTGACCCGAGTCATCGCGGTGACGAGCGGCAAAGGCGGCGTCGGCAAGTCGAGCCTGACCGCGAACCTCGCGGCGGCCCTCGCCGCGCAAGGGCGCACGGTCGGCCTGATCGATGCCGACGTCTTCGGCTTCAGCATCCCGGCGCTGATGGGCCTCAGCCGCGACGGACGCGTGGAGCAGCCCACGCGGGTCGACGACATGATCCTGCCCCCGGTCGCCCACGGCGTGAAGGTGATCTCCATCGGCATGTTCCTCGGCGATGCCGATCCGCGCGAGACCGCGGTCTCCTGGCGCGGGCCGATGCTTCACCGCACGATCGAGCAGTTCCTCGGAGACGTGTGGTTCGGCGACCTCGATGTGCTGCTGCTGGACCTCCCGCCCGGAACCGGGGACGTCGCCATCAGCGTCGGGCAGTTGCTGCCGCAGGCCGAGGTTCTCGTCGTCACCACCCCGCAGCCCGCGGCCGCGGATGTGGCGGTACGCAGTGCTCTCGTCGCCCGCCAGACCGGGCAGCGCGTGATCGGCGTGGTCGAGAACATGGCGGGTCTCCCCCAGCCCGACGGCACCGTGCTGGAGCTCTTCGGCTCCGGTGGCGGCGCAGCGGTCGCCGAACGGCTCAGCGCACCCGAGCACGGAAAGGTACCGCTTCTCGGCAGCGTCCCGCTCAGCCCCTCCTTCCGCGCGGCAGGGGATGCCGGCACCCCCGCGGTGCTCGAGCTTCCCGATGACGCCGCAGCGCGCGCCATCACCGGCATCGCCGCGGCGCTCACGCGCCAAGGGCGCGGGCTGGCCGGGCGACCGCTGCCGCTGGATCCTCGCTGAACCGGATCCTCACAGAGCCGGATTCAGGCGGATCCGGATCCTCGCTGTGCTGGATCCTCGCTGCGCCGGATTCAGGCAGCGAGCGGTACTTCTCGACGCGAAGCGCCGTCCCGCTATACGCTCAGGCGAGGCTACGTGCGAGGATCAAGTGGCCTCTTCGTCGTAGTTGACCGCCGCGACGGTCTCGCTGGCGTCGGCACCTGCGGCGTCGGCTGCGGTGGATTCTGCTGAAGCCTCCGCAGCGGCCTCGGCAGTCGCATCTGCACCGGCCGCGGACTCGCCACCGCCCGCATCGTCAGCGGCATCCCCACCGGCGGCCTTCTCCGCCGCTTCCTTCCGCCGTTCGGCGGCTTCCGCCACACGCGCCTTCCGCGCGGCGGCCTGCGCCTCGCGCTCGTCCTCGAGCAGCGCATCGCGGATGATCCGCCGCGGGTCGTACTGCCGCGGGTCGAGCTGCTTCCAATCGACGTCGTCGAAGTCGGGGCCCATCTCATCGCGCAGGCGATCCTTCGCGCCATCGGCCATGTGCTTCACGTTGCGCACGAACTCGCCGAGCTTCTTCGCATACATCGGCAGGCGATCCGGCCCCAGCAAGAACATGGCAATGACCAGGATCACCAGAATCTTGTCGATCGTGAGGCCCATAGACCTTATAGTAGTCGTCCATCGGTGCACCGCGCGCCATCCCCGTCGCCGCGCGCCCGGCTTGTACTCTGGGGTATCGAACCAGAGGGCCCTGAACGACGGAGGAACGGTGAGCCGCCTCGAACGCAACTGGCAGTACGCTGAGCAGTACCCCACCGAGACCGACGCCATGGTGCGGGCCCGGCGGCTATCGCTGGAACTCGGAATCGAGCCGGTCAGCCGCTCCGTCGCCGCCCAGCTGGGCGGCTTGGTCGCGGCCACCGGCGCGCGGACGATCTGCGAGATCGGTACCGGCGTCGGGGTGAGCGGACTCGCGCTGCTGCGCTACGCCCCGGAGGCCACGCTCACCTCGATCGAGATCGAATCGGAGCACCTGCGCCAGGCGCGCACGGTCTTCTCCGAAGCGGGGGTCGCGAACGCCCGGCTGCGACTGATCGAGGGCGACGCCGGGCAGGTGCTGCCCCGACTGAATCTCGAAGCTTACGATCTCGTCGTCATCGACGCCGATCCCGAGCACCTGCTCTCCTATGTCGAGCACGCCCTGCAGATCGTCCGCCCCGGCGGCACGATCGCGGTCCCGGGCGCCTTCGCGCACGGCCGGGTCACCGACCCCGCTGCACGGGACATCATCGCCCAGCACCTGCGCGACCTGCTGACGACCGTCGGCGATTCGCCCGCGATCGCCCCGGTGCTCTCGCCGGCCGGCGACGGTCTGCTCATGCTGACGCGGTTGCAGGTCTGACCGCGCGCCTCGCGGATACGGGCGCGGAGAACAAGCCGCAGAGAGCAACGAACCCCTGTCTTCCGACAGGGGTTCGTCCGATTCTCAGTGAAGAACTCAGCCGTCGAGCGCTCAACCGTCGAGCACAGAGCTCAGCACGTCGCGCAGCTCGGTCGCTTCATCGTCGTTGACCGAGACCACCAGTCGACCGCCACCCTCGAGCGGCACCCGGACCACGATCACGCGACTCTCGCGCACCGCTTCCATGGGTCCATCGCCGGTTCTGGGTTTCATTGCCGCCATTGCGTCTCCTTCATCGTGCACGTACTCTTCCATTGTATCGGGCTGTCGGGCACCGTGCAGGGTTGGTGTGTTCCGTGCGGGATCGTCGGCGACGGAACAGGCGCAGGATCAGGGCGCCGCGGCCGGGCGCAGGATCAAGCCGCCGCGGTCAGCCACCGACCGAGCGCCAGGTGCGTCCGCTCGATCTGGGCGACGGGCACCCGTTCGTCGTCGGCGTGCGCGAGCGACGGGTCGCCTGGACCCAGGTTCACTGCGGGGATCCCGAGCGCCGAGAAGCGGGAGACGTCCGTCCAGCCCACCTTCGCCCGGGGAGGCGCGCCCACGGCTCGGACCAGGGCCTGCGCGAGTTCCGCGTCCAGACCGGGGCGCGCGCCGGGCGCGAGGTCGACGATCTCGACCTCGTCGGCGTCGGAGAAGAAATCGCGGACGAAGGCGACGGCCTCGTCGGCGCTGCGGCTCGGCGCGAAGCGGTAGTTGACCTCGATGTCGCAGCGATCCGGGATCACGTTACCAGCGACGCCCCCGGAGATGCGCACGGCGTTGAGCCCCTCGCGGTAGTCGAGCCCGTCGACCGTGACCGTCTCGGCGGTGTACTCGGCGAGCCGCTGCAGCAGCGGGGCGGCCCGGTGGATCGCGTCGATGCCCATCCAGCTGCGCGCCGAGTGGGCGCGCTTGCCGAGCATGGTCACCCGGGCGCGGAGGGTGCCGTTGCACCCCCCTTCGATGCCGCCGTTCGTCGGCTCGCCCAGGATCGCGAAGTCCCCGGCGAAGAGCGACGGATTGTTCCGCAGCGCGCGGCCGAGCCCGTTCAGCTCGCTCGCGACCTCCTCGTGGTCGTACCAGACCCAGGTCAGGTCGAAGGCAGGCTCGTCGAGCTCGAGCGCGAGCGCGAGCTGCACGGCGACGCCCGCCTTCATGTCGACGGTGCCGCGCCCCCGGATGATCGCCTCGCCGCTCTCTGGGTCGCGCTCGTCGCGCACCGGCAGATTGTCGTTGATGGGCACGGTGTCGAGGTGGCCCGCGATGACCACACGGCGCTCTCGGCCGAGCCGGGTGCGGGCGACGACGGTGTCGCCGTCCCGGATCACCTCGAGGTGCGGGGCATGCACGAGCAGGCGTTCGACTGCGTCGGCGATCCGCCGCTCGTCGCCCGAGACCGAGGCGATATCGCACAGCTGCCGGGTGAGTTCGACGGGGCCCGCTGAAGGATCGAGGCTTGGCGCTTCACTGGTCACTCCGCCAGCCTAGTGCCGTGTGCCGGAGGCTCGGTTGCGATCCGGCGCCTCGAGGCGGAACCTCGGAGCGGAACTTCGATCCGGCACCCCAGCGCGAAACCTCGAGACGGATCGCGCATCGCCTGAGGTTGCACATCGGGCTCGGACTGGACATCGCTCGGGCTGGCCAGAGGGAATGCACCGGCCCCGATACCATTGAGGGCATGACCGGAACACGCGCCGCCTGGGCCCAGGGCCTCGCCACCATCGCCTCCGACGGTTCCACGCTCGACGCGTGGTTCCCCTCCCCCGCGCTGGGTGCGCGACCCGAAGGACTCGATCCGTTCATCGCCCCGGCCGAACTCGAGGCGCTGCTCGGCGAGGACGAGGCCCGCGGCGTCGAGATCCGCTTCGTGGACCGCGAGATCGACCTGGACGCGCCGCCCGCGGACACCGCGGACGCCTACCTGCGTCTGCATCTGCTCTCGCACTGCCTCGTGCGGCCGAACTCGATCAACCTCGACGGCGTCTTCGGCGCGCTCCCGAACGTCGCCTGGACGACCGCCGGCCCGATGGCCCCCGACGAGTATGCGAAGCGGCTGCCGTCGCTGAAGCGCGCGGGAATCACTGCGCTCGGCGTCGACAAGTTCCCGCGCCTCACCGACTACGTCGTACCGCAGGGCGTCAGGATCGCGGACGCCTCGCGCGTGCGCCTCGGCGCGCACCTCGCACCGGGAACCACCGTGATGCACGAGGGCTTCGTGAACTTCAACGCCGGAACACTGGGCGCCTCGATGGTCGAGGGGCGCATTTCGCAGGGCGTCGTGGTGGGCGACGGCTCCGACATCGGTGGCGGCGCCTCGATCATGGGTACGCTCTCGGGCGGCGGGACCGAGCGGATCGCCGTCGGCGAACGGGCCCTGCTCGGCGCGAACTCCGGCATCGGCATCTCGATCGGCGACGATACGGTGGTCGAGGCCGGGCTCTACGTCACGGCCGGCACCAAGGTGCGCCTGCCTCACGGGACCGACGCGTCGGGCGGCGAGCCGGTCGACGTCAAGGCACGGGAGCTCTCCGGCCTGCCGAACCTGCTCTTCCGCCGCAATTCGACGACCGGTGCGGTCGAGGCGCTGCCTCGCAGCGGCGCCGGCATCACGCTGAACTCGGCGCTGCACGCGTAGCGAGGCGGGTGCGGGGCAACCGCGGC
>NZ_JBHSRW010000093.1:0-9068 GCF_042659205.1 Leucobacter soli | reverse complement strand
GGCGGCGGCTTCGCCGCACCGACGCACCGGCCGGGGAACGACGCCACGACGATGTTCCGCGGGCTCTGAGCCAGGCGGGCGCTCGAGCGCCCGCACGACCGATCCCGCCCCGGGCTCCGTCGCCGCCTTCGAATCCTGCAGAAATGGCCGACCCCCTCAGCCTCGCCTGACAACAGGGGGGGTCTGCGGAGACTGAGGGGGCGGGCGTCTGAGGGGAACCGTCAATAGGCTCCTTGCCGACCGAGCATGACTCGGGCAGTGCGCCACATGATCTGCAGGTCGTTCATGACCGACCAGTTCTCGACGTAGCTGAGATCGAGGCGCACGCTCTCGTTCCACGAGAGGTCGCTGCGCCCGGAGACCTGCCAGGGGCCCGTGATGCCGGGTTTCACGTACAGGCGCCGAACGACGGCCCCATCGTAGGCCGTCACCTCCGACGGGAGCGGCGGGCGCGGCCCGACGACGCTCATGTCGCCGCGCAGCACGTTCCAGAACTGCGGGAACTCGTCGATGGAGAACTTGCGCAGCACGGCCCCGACTCGCGTCACGCGCGGATCGGACTTCATCTTGAACAGCGGCCCGGCGCCCTCGTTCTCGGCGATGAGATCGGCGAGTCGAGCCTCGGCATCGGGCACCATCGTGCGGAACTTGTACATCGTGAAGGTGCGGCCGTCGCGCCCCACCCGCTGCTGCGCGAAGAAGACCGGCCCCCGGGATTCGGCGAGGACGAGCAGCGCGACGATCGGAGCGATGAGCGCCGTCACCGCGACCCCGCAGAACGCGACGAGGAGATCGAGACCGCGTTTGAGCAGGTGATGGCCGCCCTCGTAGCTCGGGATTCCGATGTGCAGCAGCGGCAGACCGTCGATGGGGCGCAGAGAGAGCCGGGGCCCGACGACGTCGGTCACCCGGTTGGAGAGCACCAGCTCGATCGCGGTCCCCTCGAGCTCCCAGCTGAGCTCCCGGACGAACGATGGCACGCCCTCGGGCCGGCTCGCCACCATGATCGTGTCGGCACCGCTCCGCTGCGCCGCTCGCGCGACGCTGCGCGAGTCGCCGAGCGCGGGGAACGTCGACTCGCCCACGGAGATCGAGGCGCCGGAGTCGTCGAACAGCGTGGTCCCGACGACCTGGAAGCCGTTCTCACCGCCCTGGTCGAGCGTGCGGATGACGTACGCCACGTCGTCGCGATGCCCCACCACCAGGGTGCGCGAGCTGCAGCTCCCGGCGAGCCGCTGCCGGTGCAGCCAGTGCCGCCAGATCCACCGGCTGAGCAGCAGCGCGGGCATTCCCGCGGCGAGCGCCGCGACGAGCGCGCTCCGGCCGCCGGGCGTGGGCACCATCAGGATGGAGAAGGCGATCACGCCGAACGCCAGACCCGTGGCGTTCGCGACCCGACGGTACTCGGCGGTGCCCGTGCCGAGGCAGCTCGGCTCTCGCGAATGGATCGCGGCCAGCAGCCCGAGCCAGACCAGCGCGAGGATCGGCAGGAACCAGAGATCCTGCAGACTCGCCCCTCGGAAGCCGACATCCACCGCGGCTCCCGCGCTGACGCTGCACAGGATCACCGTGGCATCCGTCGCACCGAGGTTCCGATGCAGTCTGCGTTCCCAGGCCCTCCGTCGATCGGGAGCGGGCTCCCGTCGCGGGAAGAGATCGACCGACCCGGTTGGGTTTCCCCCGGCCAACCTCTCGTCGTTTCGCACCAGCATGGCGTTCCCCCTGTCCGAGTACGGATGCGTTGCGTCATCGTAGGAACGCGACGGAACCCGTTCGCGGCAAGATACGTAGCCGCTACTCAGCAGGGTCGGGAAGTGGTCTGGTCAAGGGCGCGAATCATCCCGGATCGGGCGCGTTCGCACCGTCGGGGTACGTAGTGCGTGAGGGCGGGGGCCGGCGCTCAGGCGGGCTGGCGTTCCTTCCGGAACCAGACGCGCAGCTCATCGCGGTTGCTGGCACCGAGCTTCGTGAACACGTGGCGCAGGTGCGTCTCGACGGTGCGGACCGACAGATGGAACTGCTCGGCGATCCACTTGCTCGAGTAGCCGAGCGACGCCAGCAGGGCGATCTCGCGCTCGCGCGCCGACAGTTTCGAAGTCGGCGGCAGCGGCGCCCAGATCCCGAGTTCGGAGAGCGTCCGCGCGCTCGGGGAGTCCCACGCCTCCGCCTGGCTGACGAACTCCTCGACATGCGCGAGGACGGTCACCCCGAGGGGCAGGTCGATCTGCCGGGCGAGGACCCGCAGGCGCGGCACCATCCGCTCGAACTCGAAGGGGTTCGACATGGCCCCGACGTGCAGCGCCTGCAGCTCGATCGCCGCCAGACCCTGCTCGGCCGCCCAGGCCGCGAGCCGCTTGGCGCAGACGGTCAGATCGGCGGAGTAGTTCCACTGCCGGGCGCGCAGCGTCAGCAGGCGCAGGATCCCCAGCAGAGCCGACGAGAGGCCCGGCCGGTTCCGCTCGGCCTCGCGGATCTCGCGGACGGACTCCTCCCGCTCGCCGAGTGCGGCGCACGCGAGAGCCAGCACGGCCCGCACCAGCGGCCGGAGCCCGTGCACGTCGTGCTCGGCGAGGCGATCCTGCAGTCGCTCGGCCTCCTGCGCGGCGAGCCGCCACCGGCCCTCTGCGAGCCGCAGCAGCGCACGGCCGCACTCCGTCAGACCGGAGTGGACCACCCCGGGCAGGGCGGTCTCCTCGAACTCCTCGAGGGCCACGCGGCTCGCCTCGACCGAACCGCTGCTCCAGATCGCGAGGAACCGGACGAAGCCTAGCAGGTCGGCCTCCTCCATCGGGCGCAAGCCGTACACGGCCAGGTGCCTGGCGTTCTCGGCGATGAGCATCGCCTCGGTGTACCGCCCCTCCTGGATGCGCACGATGGCGCTCACGAGCCGCGACCGCGACCGCGCGCACTCCACGCGCATCGACCCGTGCGGGTCGGTGTCAGCGCACAGGGCGTCGGCCTGGCGCAGCTCGCCCGCGCACGCCATCGCGTAGGCGCGAGCGGCGGCCACCGCCTCGACGCGCTCCTGATCCTGACCGCGCACCTGCCCGTCGAGCTCATCGAGCCGGCCCAACGCCGCCTCGGCGTCGCCCAGTTCGAAGAGCAGTTCGTCGACGAGCTCCAATTCGAGGGCCACGCTCTCCGCGGTGACGCCGATCGTCGCCCGCCGCAGACGACCCGCTGCCTCCCCCGCCAGTTCGAGCGCGTCGGCCAGCAGCGCGGGGTCGCCGAGCACGCGCGCGATGCGGCCGGCCAGCAGCGCGGCGATCGCGCTCTGCACGGCGGTGGCCTCCGGGTGCCGGGCCACGATGAGGGCGATCCTGAGCCAACGCGCCTCCTCGATGCTCTCCCGCGCCTCGAGAGCCAGCCAGAGCCAGTCGAAGGGCAGGGGGCGTTCGGCCTCGATGCCGAAGATCACCAGACGCAGGATGCGCTCCGGCGAATGCTGCGGATCCGTGCCGGACTCCTGCAGGAGCGCCTCGAAGATGCGCGTCACGACCTCGATCCGGTGCGGCGCGGGCATCTGCTCGCGGAGCGCCTCGCGGATCACGGGCGTGTCGAGCGAGAGCGCCACGGCGCCGTTGTGCATCGTCCGCGAGACGACCAGGCCGCGACGGCGCAGCGAAGTCACCGCATCGGGGTCGAGCAGCTGCAGGAGCCCCGCCTCCACGAGGGGCTCCGCCAAGGCGATCACCTCGAGCGTCGCCATCTCCTCCGCGGAGCAGGTCCCGACGAGATGCTCGGCGAACTCTTCGGGGACCGTCCGGTCGCCGGGCAGTTCCCAGACCACGCCGCGGTGTCGTCCGATGCGGCCGTGCTGCTGCAGCGCGACGGTCAGCAGGAGCAAGGAGTAGGCGTTGCCGCGGGTCAGCCGATGCCACTGGAGCAGCGTGCGGTTCTCGATCGAGTCGCTGGCGAGGATCTGCTGCAGGTAGCGCCCGCTCTCCTCGACGGTGAACGGACGGATCGGCATCTCGACCGTTCTCGGGTCGCTCGAGATCAAGGCCGCGGCCCCGGTCAGGCGGTGCGCCGTGGCGATCACGCGGATCCGACGCGAGCGGATCAGCTGGTCGAACAGGTACGCCGTCACCGGAGGGTACTCGTCGATCCCCGCCGCCACCAGCACGGGGAGCCCGCCGTCGGCGCGCGAGGAGAGCTCCTGCAGGATCCGCTGCACTGCCTGCTGCGGGTGCTCGGGATCCTCGTGCCGGGTCTCCTGGCCGGGGTCCCATTCGAACAACGCGGGCAGGTCGAGGCCGAGCAGTGCGGCGATGCCGTGCATCGGGTGGGACGGCCGGAGCAGCACGGTGACGGACACCTGCTCGCCGATCCGGTCGCCGAGCGAGTACGCCACCTCCTGCGCGATCCGACTCTTGCCGCTCCCCGGCTCGCCGATGAGCAGTACCGAGCTGCCCGCTTCGGCGAGGACCGCGGTGAGCTCGTCGATCCGCTCCGGCGTCGTGCTCGAGAAGCGGTGCGTATGCACGCCCGCCACCCAGGCATCGTGGACATCTGTGTTCACTCGTTGCCGCATCATGACCCCCATCAGCATCCGGCATCGCCGAACCGTCGGTCTCGCGACCCCCCGACACCGATATCGATTTCCCTAGTCGCGGTGCCGAATCGTTCAGCAGTCCACTCAGCGTAGACCCGGATCTGATTCTCCTAAGCAAAATAAGTACTCTCTACTTACGTATATTTCAAGAAACTCCGCCGGTGGTCTATCACGTTGTTTCCAGGATGTGATATTTGACGGTCGCATCAAGGAATATATTCATTCGACCGCCGTTGCATCCCCTATGAGCACCGCATCACCCATCTCCTCCGCCGCCGGTTCCGCCGATCCCGATCGCGTCGTCCTCGGCCTCGACACCTTCGGCGACATCACCGTCGACGGCGACGGCGCCCGCGTCCACCCGGCCCAGGTCCTGCGCGATGTCATCGAGGAGGCCGTGCTCGCGGACCGGGTCGGCGTCGACGCCATCACGCTCGGCGAGCACCACCGCGACGACTTCGCGATCTCGAGCCCGGAGATCGTACTCGGAGCGATCGCAGGCCGGACGGAGCGGATCCGGCTCGGCACCGGCGTCACCGTGCTGTCGAGCGACGACCCGGTGCGCCTCTACGAGCGCTTCGCGACGCTCGACGGTGTCAGCGGCGGTCGGGCAGAGGTGATCCTCGGACGCGGATCCTTCACCGAGTCCTTCCCCCTGTTCGGCTACGACCTCGCCGACTACGAGGAGCTCTTCACCGAGAAGCTCGAACTCTTCGGACGGCTCCGCGAGGAGGGCCCGGTGACCTGGTCAGGTCGGCACCGCTCGCCGCTCGCCGCGCAGGAGGTTCATCCGAAGACCGAGCGACCCGGCGGGGTGGCCGCCTGGATCGGCGTCGGCGGCAGCCCGCATTCGGTGCTGCGTTCGGTGCGCGCCGGGATCCCGATGATGCTCGCGATCATCGGCGGAGCCCCGGCGCGGTTCCTGCCCTTCGTCGAGCTCTACCGCAGCGCGCAGGCCGAACTGGCCTCGGGATCGGGTTCGGAATCGGGCTCGGGATCCGGCCCCGCACCCATGCCGCTCGGCGTGCACTCCCCCGGGCACGTCGCCGAGACCGACGCGCAGGCACGCGACGAGCTGTGGCAGCACTTCGCAGCGCAGCGGGAGAGGATCGGGCGCGAGCGGGGATGGCCTGCGCCGACCCGCGCGGAGTTCGAGCGCGAGGCCGACGCCGGCGCACTGCATGTCGGCTCGCCCGAGACCGTGGCGCAGAAGATCGCGGCGACCGTGCGCACCCTGGGCGCCGACCGCTTCGACCTCAAGTACGCGAACGGGACGATGCCGCACGCGCAGCTGATGTCGAGCATCGAGCTCTACGGCGGAGAGGTGATCCCGCGCGTGCGCGAGCTGCTCGCGGCCTGACCCGGCGTTCCTGTCGCGGGGCGTCGGCGCAGCGTCAGCAATCCACCGTCCGTCAGCAGTTTTCGCGGATTCTTGCTGACGCTGCGCAGATTCCTGACGCTGTGCGGATTCTCGCGCGGAGCCTACACGGTCAGCGCGATCCAGTCTCCGGTCGCGGCCTCGGTCGGCATGCCGTCGAGGATCCGGACGGTGCGCGCATCCGGGTCGGTGATCACCGTCGCCAGGGTCGCCCATCGTTCGCCGTAGCTCAGCGCCATGTCCGGAACGCAGGTCAGCGGCGGCTGGCCCGAACCCGAGACGAGCAGTTCGACCATCTCGGCGTCTCCGCCCGGCAGACCCGACCCGAGCCGCTCGCGCACGAGTTCGAGGCGCTCCGACGAGTCCGGTTCGTACAGCTCCGTCTTCTGCGCGGCCAGGGGGGTCTCGTGCTGGAAGTGGTTGGTGCGCTGCACCGAGCCGGCCCGTTCGGGGATCGGGAAGACCCCCGCCGGGCTGATCTCCACCGAGACGGACTGCGCGGAGTCGAGCATCGTGAACGCCGATGAGGAGGCGATCGGCGCCTCACGGATCAGCGCGATCGCCGCATCGACGGTCGCGCACTCGGCGAGCACGACCGAGGAGAGCACATGCATGGGCACGCCGCCCGGGCCGTCGTCCCGGTGACCGAGGATGTTGAAGTGGAGGGCGAGGCCGGCGTCGTTGACGCCGATCTTGGAGAGGATACCCTGCTCGGTGAGGCCCGCATAGCGGTGGCCGGGGCCGGCGACCTCGTGGGTGTGCCAGAAGGGGTCGAGCTCGATGTGCCAGTCCCAGGTCTGCACGCCGCGGCGATGCCCGTCGACGACAGCCGTAACGGTGGAGCACTCCGACGAGGCGCGCGGCGCCAGCGCGAGGATCTCGGTGCGCGCGTTGAGCGCGGCGACCTGCTCGAGCCCGACGCCGGCTCCCGCGGCGACCCCCTCGAACTCCGCGATCACCTCCGGTCGCCACCCCTCGATCGCGGCGAGGGAACGGTCGACGCCCGCGCGCTCGAGGCGTGCGGTGACGCCGAGCCGCCGGAACAGCTCCGCGTATTTCGCGTAGGCGACGGCGAGCGTCGGCCGCAGCGCCTCACCCCGGCGACGACCGAGCTCCGAGCGCGTCGCTCCTTCGAGGCTCAGGTGCAGGCGTCGGGTCTCGGTGTTCACGGGTCCTCCTCGTGGCGGGCGGTGCCGAGGCGCATCGGCGGGCGGCGCCTCGGGCCTATGTCGATCCTGCCAGGTCTGCCGCATGTCCGACAGGGATCGCGATCCCCAGCCGCAGGCTCCATCGCTCCACCATCGCCACCGGTGTTGCCGGTGTTGCCGGTGTCGCCGTCGTTACCGTCGCCGCCGGCACTATCGCGCAGACGAACGGAAACGGGGCCGGCGCACTGCGCCGACCCCGTCCACGATCCTCGACCGAGGGATCAGGCCGAGAGGCGATCCTTCAGGTTCTGATCGATCGTCGCGAGGAACTCCTCCGTCGTCTGGTAGCCCTGCTCCAGCCCGACGAGCAGCGCGAGATCCTTCGTCATGCTGCCCGATTCGACGGTCTTGATGACGACGTCCTCGAGGGTCAGCGCGAAGTCGATCAGCGGCTGGTTGCCGTCGAGCTTGCCGCGGTGCTGCAGACCGCGGGTCCACGCGAAGATCGAGGCGATCGGGTTCGTCGAGGTCGGCTTGCCCTGCTGGTGCTGGCGGTAGTGGCGCGTCACGGTGCCGTGCGCGGCCTCCGCCTCCACGATCCTGCCGTCCGGCGTGGTGAGCACCGAGGTCATGAGGCCCAGCGAGCCGAAGCCCTGCGCCACGGTGTCCGACTGCACGTCGCCGTCGTAGTTCTTGCAGGCCCAGACGTAGCCGCCCTCCCACTTCATGGCCGAGGCGACCATGTCGTCGATGAGGCGGTGCTCGTAGGTGAGCCCGGCGGCATCGAACTGATCCTTGAACTCGGCGTCGTAGACGTCCTGGAAGATGTCCTTGAAGCGACCGTCGTACGCCTTGAGGATGGTGTTCTTGGTCGAGAGGTAGACCGGGTAATTGCGTGAAAGGCCGTAGTTCAGCGAAGCGCGCGCGAAGTCGCGGATGGACGCGTCGAGGTTGTACTGCACCTGCGCGATGCCGTCGCCCGGTGCCTGGTAGACCTCGAACTTCTGCGGCTCCGAGCCGTCCTTCGGGGTGAACTCGACGGTCAGCGTGCCCTCTCCGGCGAACCGGAAGTCGGTGGCGCGGTACTGGTCGCCGAACGCGTGGCGGCCGATGATGATCGGCTTGTTCCAGCCGGGCACGAGCCGCGGGATGTTCGAGATGATGATGGGCTCGCGGAAGATCACGCCGCCGAGGATGTTGCGGATCGTGCCGTTGGGGCTCTTCCACATCTTCTTCAGGCCGAACTCCTCGACACGGGCCTCGTCGGGGGTGATGGTGGCGCACTTGACGCCGACGCCGTGCTTCTGGATCGCATGGGCGGCGTCGATCGTGACCTGGTCCTCCGTCTCATCGCGGTACTGGATGCCGAGGTCGTAGTACTCGAGCGTGATGTCGAGGTACGGGTGGATCAGACGATCCTTGATGAACTGCCAGATGATCCGCGTCATCTCGTCGCCGTCGAGTTCGACGACCGTGCCTTCGACCTTGATCTTCGCCAATGCTGCTCCCATATGTCGTGGTGTGTGAACCAGGGGCGTGCGGCGATGGTGGACGCCGCACGAGTGTGGCCGCTGCGACTGCGCGGCGCTCCGAGCCCGTTCGGGCCTCGTCCATCCTACCCGAGATCACAGATTTATCTCGACGTCGAGATAATCGCTTTCTCGCCGGTCCCCGTCCCGCGCCGTCCCGCCCCATCCCGGTCCTCTCTCCATCCCCCTCTCTCCCCCGCAGTTGCTCAGTAGCGAGGGGTCAGGGTGTCGCGCACCCGTCATTACTGAGCAACTGCCGGGAGGGGAGGAGCGCGGGAGAGGGAGGGGGCGCTACGCGAGGACCTCGCGCACGCGCAGGCTCGGGTCGAGCACCACGAGGTTCGCGCGCCGGCCCGGCGCGATGCCGCCGACATCGGTCCAGCCCATGACGCGCGCCTGATTCGCGGAGGTCTGCCGCACGGCGGCGATCAGCGCGGCGTCGATCGGTGCGGCGTCGG
>NZ_JBHSRW010000092.1:0-9146 GCF_042659205.1 Leucobacter soli | reverse complement strand
GATCCTGCTCGAGGCCCGCATCGCCGACGGCCTGCCCCTCGAGGTGCTCGCCGCGTCCGAGCGGCGAGCGGTGCCCGAGCTGATCGCCGAGGGACTCGTGGACGGCCGGGCCGCGCTCGGGGCGGGAGGATCCGAGCCGCGGGTCGTTCCGACGCTTCGCGGGCGCCTCCTGGCCGACACCATCGTCCACCGGCTGCTGGGATAGACTGGCACTCTATACTCGTGAGTGCCAGACGGGAGGGCGGCATGGTTTCCGGACGCGGGCTCGCGGTGCTGCATGCGATCGTCGGCGACTACGTCGCCTCGAACGAACCGGTCGGCAGCAAGACGATCGTCGACCGCCACCAATTCGGGGTCTCGGCGGCCACCATCCGCAACGATATGGCGCAGCTCGAGGAGGAGGATCTGATCGTCGCCCCGCACACCTCCTCCGGGCGGGTGCCGACGGACAAGGGCTACCGGCTCTACGTGGACACGCTGGCGCGGATCCGTCCGCTCACCGGGGCGCAGCGCTCGGCGATCGAGCGCTTCCTGGGCGAGTCGAACGACCTCGACGAGGCGCTGGCGCGCACGGTGCGGGTGCTCTCGCAGCTGACCAACCAGGTCGCCGTCGTGCAGTACCCCTCGCTCAAGCGCACCCAGGTGCGGCATATCGACCTCGTGGCTCTGGGGGAGGATCGCGTGCTCTGCGTGCTGATCCTCGGCAGCGGCGTCGTGGAGCAGCAGTTCGCGAGCCTCCCGGCCGCCCGGGTCACCGAGGCCTGGGTGAACGGACTGCGCGAGCGCATCGCCGGCGAACTGCTCGGTCACGACCTCGAGACGGCGGTCGTGCTTGCGACGGAGCTCGCCGAGTCGATCGAGACCTGGGCGCAGCCCGGGGAGACGGAGCTCGTGCGGCGGGTGCTCGATATCCTCCTGGGGCAGCTGCAGGCCAACCGGAGCGAACGCATCGCGATCGCCGGCGCCGCGAACCTGTCGCGGCCGGGCGGGTTCTCGGGCGATCTCCACGCCGTGCTCGAAGCGATCGAAGAGCAGGTCACCCTGCTGCGTCTCCTCGGGGAGCTCGCGAGCGACGGGCGCGACGTGGCGGCGTCTATCGGGCGAGAGAACCAGCGCTACGGACTCGAGGGCGCCTCCATCATCGCCTCGAGCTACGAGCACGACGGCGACAGCCAATCGCACCTCGGCGTGCTCGGGCCTCTGCGCATGGACTACGCGGGGAACATCGCCACGGTGCGGGCGGTCGCCAGCTATCTGAGCAAGCTGCTGTCCGACGGATAGGCCGGGCGGCGTTCATCGCCGTTGAATCCCAGAACTTCAGAATCCACCGGAAGAGAAAGGCAGCCCTTCGTGGCCGATCATTACGAGACCCTCGGGGTGGAGCGCGACGCGTCTCTCGACGAGATCAAGAAGGCATACCGGCGCCTGGCCCGCGAGCTGCATCCCGACGTCAACCCGAGCGAGGAGGCCGCGGAGCGCTTCAAGAGCGTCACGCACGCCTACGACGTGCTGAGCGACCCGAACGAGCGCCAGCGCTACGACCTCGGCGGCGACGGCTCCGGCGGGATGGGCGGCTTCGGCGACATCTTCGAAACGTTCTTCGGACAGGGTTTCGGCGGCGGTCAGCGCGGTCCGCGTTCGCGCGCGGAGCGCGGCGACGACGCCATGATCCGCGTCGACGTGGAGCTCGCCGACGTCGTGTTCGGCGTGCAGCGGGAGATCGTCGTGAACACCGCGGTGCTCTGCGGCACCTGCCAGGGCTCCTGCTGCCAGCCTGGAACATCGCCGGTCACCTGCGACGTCTGCGGCGGCACCGGCCAGGTGCAGCGCCAGGTGCGGTCGCTCTTCGGCAACGTGGTCACGACCCACGCCTGCGGCAGCTGCCAGGGCTACGGCACCGTGATCGAGCACCCGTGCGTCGAGTGCGGCGGCAAGGGGCGCGTGAGCGAGCGGCGCACGCAGACCATCGACATCCCCTCGGGCATCGAGACCGGCACGCGCATGCAGCTGCGCGGCGGCGGCGAGGTCGGCCCGGGCGGCGGCCCCAACGGCGACCTGTTCATCCAGTTCCGGGTGATGCACCACGACGTGTTCAACCGCGACGGCAACGACCTGCTCGCGACCGTGCAGGTGAGCATGACGGACGCGATCCTGGGCGCTGATACGACCGTCGAGGGGCTCGATGGCGGCGTGCACGTCGTCGTGCCGCCGGGCACCCAGTCGGGGGACGTGATCACGGTGCGCGGGCGCGGCATCCAGGCCCTGCACTCGACGCAGCGCGGGGATCTGAAGTTCGCGGTGCAGGTCGTCACTCCGACGAAGATCTCCTCGCGCGAGAAGGAGCTCATCCGCCAGTTCGCCTCGCACCGCAAGGACCCCGCACCGGCGCTCGGCGAGTTCCAGCAGGGGCTCTTCGGCAAGATCCGGGATCGCTTCTTCCGCGCGGGCTAGGGATCGGGCGTCGCACCGGACGCGCCCGGCTGAGACCGTCGCGCCCGACTACTACCGTAGCGCCCGGCGACCACCGTCGCTCCTGACTACTCCCATCGCGAAAGGCGAAAAAAGGCTGCTTCTCGGCGAGCATGCAGCCTTTTTTCGCCTTTCGCGGGTGGTGCGGGCGATGCCTGGCGGACGAGACGTCGCGCGATGCGGGCGGGGCAGCGCTGATCGGGTGCGGGGTCGATACCCTACGCTGGAGCGGTGGCGAATCTGTACTATCGCGAAGACCTATCGGCAGACGCGTTCGCGATCGGAGCGACGGTCGAGATCGCGGGCGACGAGGCGCGGCACGCGCTGCGGGTGAGCCGACTGCGGGTCGGCGAGCGGATCATGGTCGGGAACGGTGCCGGTGCGCTCGGCGAGGGCGCCGTCGTCTCGGCCGCGAAGGATCGCTTCGCCGTGCGGTTCGACTTCGCCGCGTACGGAAAGGCGACCGGGCCGCGGATCGTGCTCGTGCAGGCGCTCGCGAAAGGCGACCGCGACGAGCGTGCGGTCGAGCAGGCCACCGAGTTCGGCGTCGACGGCATCGTGCCGTGGCAGGCTGAGCGCTCGGTGTCTCGCTGGGTCGGCGCGGGTGTCGACGGTGGCGCGGAGAAGGCGGCGAAGGGCGTCGCGAAGTGGCGAAGGATCGCGCGCGAGGCCTCCAAGCAGTCGCTGCGGCCGATGATCCCGACGGTGGGCAGCCCGGTCCTGCTCGCCGAGCTGTGCGAGCTCGCTCGCGGCGGAGCCTCGGTGCTCGTGCTGCATCCGGAGGGCGAGCGGGCGCTGAGCGACCACGCTCGGGAGCGCTTCGCAGGTGGTCTCGGGGGAGCGGGCGCAGCCGACGATCTTGCGACCGGCAGCGGTACCGGCGCGGATGTCCATCTCGTCGTCGGCCCGGAGGGCGGGCTGAGCGACGGCGAACTCGAAGCGCTCGAGGAATCCGGTGCCGCGATCCTCCGCCTCGGCGACACCGTGCTGCGCACCTCATCGGCAGGACCGGCTGCCCTCGCCGTGCTCAACGTCGCGCTCGGCCGCTGGTAGCGAGCGCCGCTGTTGATAGCGATCGACGCCGTGGGCGAGTCTGTCGGAGGCGCCGAGTAGACTTGTCGGTATGGCAGAAGCAACCATCTTCGGCAAGATCGTGGCCGGCGAGATCCCCGTCGAGAAGCTCGCGGAGACCGAGCGCGTGATCGCGTTCCCCGACATCGCCCCGCAGGCGCCGGTCCACATCCTCGTGGTTCCGAAGACCACGGAATACGCGAACGTGACCGAGCTCGCAGCGGGCGACCCCGGCCTGCTCGCCGAGATGGTCGCCGTCGCGCAGAGCGTCGCGAACGAGCACTCCGATGGCGACTACCGTCTCATCTTCAACACCGGCGCGAACGCCGGGCAGACGGTGTTCCACGTCCACGCGCATGTGCTCGCCGGCGGCCTCGAGGAGGGTTCGCTCTAGTGCCGTCAGCCCCTGACACCGCCGCGGGTCGACCGCCCGCGCGACTCGAGCGCACCGTGCTGCTCACCGGGGTCGATCTGGCGCAGTTCCTCGGCCACCGCGACCAGCTGATCGCGGACCTCGAGCGGCAGCACCCCGACGTCGAGTTCCACGCACGAGATCATGTGCTCACGCTGAGCGGCCCCGCCGGCGAGGTGCGGGCGGCCGAGCAGGTGGTCTCCGAGGTGCTCGAGGTCGCGCGTCGCAGCGGCGCCGTCTCGCGTCACGACGTGCGCGAGGCGACCCGCATGGTGGCACGTGGCGACGGCCCGACGGCCTCGCAGGTGCTCAGCGAGCCGATCCTCTCGGTGCGCGGCCACGCTATCCGCCCGCAGACGCGCGGCCAGCGGCAGTACGTCGACGCGATCGACGAGCACACGGTGACGTTCGGGATCGGCCCGGCCGGTACCGGCAAGACCTACCTCGCGATGGCGAAGGCCGTGCAGGCGCTGCAGCGCCGCGAGGTCGCGAAGATCATCCTCACCCGGCCGGCCGTCGAGGCCGGCGAGCGGCTCGGCTACCTGCCGGGCACGCTCGAGGACAAGATCGACCCCTACCTGCGTCCGCTCTTCGACGCGGTCGGTTCGATGATGGAGCAGGAGGTCGTGCCGAAGCTGCTCGCAGCGGGGACCATCGAGGTGGCCCCGCTCGCCTACATGCGCGGCCGTACCCTCAACGAAGCGTTCGTGATCCTCGACGAGGCGCAGAACACCACGCCGGAGCAGATGAAGATGTTCCTGACCCGCCTCGGATACGGCTCGAAGATGGTCGTGACCGGTGACGTGACACAGGTGGACCTGCCCATCGCGGCGAGCGGTCTGCGGGTCGTGAGCCGGATCCTGCGCGGCGTCGACGACATCCACTTCTCGGAGCTCACCTCCGACGACATCGTCCGGCACAGCCTGGTGGGCCGGATCGTGGACGCCTACTCGGCGTACGAGGAAGAGCGCAACGTCGCGCGTCGGCCCGCGGACCGCGGAACCGCAGCAGAGGAGTCCGGAGCATGAGCGTCGAGATCACCAACGAGTCCGGCTTCGACGGCGGAGCCGACTTCGACGAGGCCGGCCTGCAGCGGCTCGCCGCATTCGTGCTCGAATCGATGCACGTGCATCCGCAGACGGAGCTCGGCGTCTCGCTGGTCGACGAGGCCGCCATCGAACAGCTTCATCTGCAGTGGATGGACGAGCCCGGGCCGACCGACGTGCTGAGCTTCCCGATGGACGAGCTGCGACCGGGGCGTCCCGATGCGCCGACGCCGCAGGGCCTCCTCGGCGACGTGGTGATCTGCCCGCAGGTCGCCGAGCTGCAGGCCGAGGCCGCCGGGCATGACACCGTCACCGAGATACGGGTCCTGCTCACGCACGGCATGCTGCACCTTCTCGGCTTCGATCACGCGACGCCGGAGGAGGAGGCGGAGATGTTCGGTCTGCAGCGCGATCTGCTGCTCGGCTTCGCCGCCCACGAACGCGGACGCGGAGAGCGGGGCCGATGACCGGCCCGATCATCGCGCTGTTCCTGGCCACCGCTGCACTGCTGCTCGGACTCGGCGGCCTGCTGGCCGCCAGCGATGCCGCCCTCGGAGTCCGTTCACGTGCGGAGCTCCTCGCGCTCGCGGACGATTCGCCGCGGGTCGCCGGGGCCATCCGCGCCATCGCCGACGACGAGGCCGCTCATGCGAACGCGCTCGGCTTCGCACGTGTGACCGCCGAGACGCTCTCCGCCGTGCTCATCACGCTGACTCTCGCCCGCACCGTCGACAACCTGTGGTTCGCGCTGCTGCTCGCCGGCTTGATCGTCGCGGGCACCACGTTCGTACTCGTCGGCTCGAGTCCTCGCACAGTGGGAACGCATCACCCCGATGGCATGATCCGCTTCTCGGCGCCGTTCGTGCGGATCGTGCGCCTGATCCTCGGCCCCATCGCGACCGGGCTGGCCCGGCTCGGCGATCGGGTGACTCCGGGCCGGGTCGGTTCGTCCCGCGGGATCCGAGACGAGCAGCAGCTGCTCTCTATGGTGGATCAGGCGACCGAGCAGGCGCTGCTCGAGGAGGACGACCGGGACTACATCCACTCGCTCGTCGAGTTCGGCGACACGCTGGTGCGCGAGGTCATGGTGCCTCGTACGGACATGGTCACGGTGCAGGCCGAGCACACCGTGCGCGATGGGCTCGAGCTGCTGCTCGCCTCGCGGCATTCCCGGGTGCCCGTGGTGACCGGCGATGCCGACGAGGTCGAAGGCGTGGTCTACCTGCGCGACGCGAGCGGTTTCGTGCTGCGGCGTCCCGAGGACGCCGAGGCGATGGCGGTGACGAGGATCATGAAGCCCGCACTGTTCGTTCCGGAGCTGCAGCGGGCCGACGACCTGCTGCGGCAGATGCAGCGGGAATCGAATCATCTCGCGCTCGTCGTCGACGAGTACGGTGGGATCTCGGGTCTCGTGACGCTCGAGGATCTGATCGAGGAGCTGCTGGGCGACATCAGCGACGAGCACGATCGCGAGATGCCGGAGGCGGTGGAGCAGGAGGACGGATCGTTCATCGTCAGCGCACGCCTCTCCGTCGACGATCTCGGGGAGCTCTTCGACCTCGATCTCGAGGACGACGATGTCGACAGCGTCGGCGGCCTGGTGGCCAAGCACCTGGGCCGGCTGGCCGAGGAAGGAGACGTCGTGACGGTCTCCGGGATCGAGCTCACGGCGCTCGAGACCGAGCGGCGCCGGCAGCGGCTCGTGACGGTCGGGGCGCGCTGGGTCGGCGGAACGGGGGACACCGGCGAGATCGAGCCGGTGCGCGACACGGAGGACGGGACGGACGCATGACGGAGCAGACGGGTGCTGAGGACGCGGGAGCGGGAGCAGGATCGGAATCGGTCGAGCCGGAGTTCCGTGCCGGGTTCGTGTCGTTCGTCGGGCGGCCGAACGTCGGCAAGTCGACGCTGACGAACGCGTTGGTCGGCGAGAAGATCGCTATCACCAGCCCGAAGCCGCAGACCACGCGACGCGCGATCCGCGGCATCGTGCACCGGCCCGACGGCCAGCTGATCATCGTCGACACGCCCGGCATCCACCGCCCGCGCACCCTGCTCGGCGAACGGTTGAACGCGCTCGTCGAGGCGACGCTCGGCGACGTCGACGTGATCGGCTTCTGCGCGCCCGCGAACGAGAAGATCGGACCGGGGGACCGCTTCATCAACGAGCGGCTCGACGACTTCCCGCGCGCCAAGAAGATCGCGATCCTCACCAAGGTCGACGAGGCCTCGCAGAGCGAGATCATCGAGCAGCTGACCCTGCTCGGCGCGCTGCGCGAATGGGATGCGGTCGTGCCCATCTCCGCGGTGACCGCGGAGCAGCTCGACGTGCTCGCCGACGTGCTGCTCGGCCTCATGCCCGAGTCGCCGCCGCTCTACGACGACGAGACCACCACCGACGAGCGCGAGGACGATCGCATCGCCGAGCTGATCCGCGAGGCGGCGCTCGAGGGCGCGCGCGAGGAACTGCCGCACTCGCTCGCCGCGACCGTCGACGATCGCGAGGAGCGGGAGCCCGAGCGCGAGGGCGAGCCCGGCCTGCTCGAGATCTACGCCTCCATCTACGTCGAGCGCGACAGCCAGAAGGGCATCGTGATCGGCAAGGGCGGATCGCGCCTGCGCGACGTCGGAGAGCGCGCCCGGCGCGAGATCGAGGCGCTGCTCGGCCGCCGCGTCTACCTCTCGCTGCGCGTCAAGGTCGCGAAGGAGTGGCAGCGCGACCCGAAGGCGCTCGGCCGGCTCGGGTTCTGACCCGCCACCGGGCCCCCGTCCGCCTCATAGACTGACCGTATGAACAACACCGAGCAGCTCGACGATGCGGTCGCAGCGATCTTCAGCGGCACCTACGGGGTTATCGCCATCGTCTTCTACGTGCTCTGGGCGGTCGCCGCCTGGAAGGTCTTCTCGAAGGCCGGCTACCCCGGCATCCTCGCGCTCATCCCGATCGTGAACGCGATCGTAGTCGTCAGGATCGCGGGCTACTCGGGATGGCTGGTGCTGCTCTACCTGATCCCGATCGTGAACCTCGTCTTCGCGATCCTCGTCGCGCTCCGGCTGGGCGAGAACTTCGGCAAGGGCGCCTTCTTCTCGATCTTCTGGCTCTGGCTGTTCCAGTTCGTCGGTCTCTTCGTGCTCGGATTCGGCAGCGCGCGATACGCCCCTCGTCGGTCGTAGGGGAGCGCACTCGACGGGCGGCGCAGCGTTCCGGTCCTTGGGTCCGCGCGGAACTCGAAGGCTTTGCCTTCTCGTTCAGCGTCCGCCGCTGAATCCGCCGCCCCCGCCGCCGCCCGAGAAGCCGCCGCCGGTCGACCCGCCGCTGCTGCTCGATGAGTAGGAGGCGGCCGAATCGAAGGATCGTGCGAAGCCGGAGACCGTGCGGTCGAGGCTCGCGATCCCGTGCACGCCCACTGCCGGATACCAGTGGGGAGAGGCGACGCCCGACGCCTCGTAGCGCAGCTGCAGCGCGCGGCCCCACTCCTTCTCGAGACCGAAGAGCATGGCGTAGGGGAGCAGCCGCTCGTACAGGTGCACCACGTCGATGGCGCCGTCGGCGCGGCGCTCGGCTCCCGTGTAGCTCTGCAGCATGCGCTGGCGATCGGCCTCGGCGACTCGGATGAACTCGCGCACGCCGAGCAGGTGCTCGCGCGTCTCAGCGCCGAGGGGAGTGTAGACGCGGTGCCGCACGAGCCCGACGACAGCGAGAATCAGCGCGGGGATGCCGAGGAGCAGCGAGGCCATCCATGTGCCGTCGTGATCGCGTGAGGCGCCGAGCGCGAGCAGCACGATCGCACCGGCGATGAGCGCGAGCGCGAGGATGCCGCAGACGCGGGCGATGCCGCTCCGCTCCTTCGTCGTGTAATCGCGCAGCTCGGCTTCCGTCCTGCCTCGAGCCTCGAGCTTCTGCATCTTGGCGCTGAACTTCTCGCTGCGCTTCGGCAGTGCGAACTCGGCGCCGGCCGACGCCTCCTTGCCGAAGATCGCGCGCAGCGCGCGCCGGTCGAGCGGGTCGGCGGCGCGGGTCGGGTCGAGCAGCCGGAAGGCGAGCTTCGGCTTCCGTTTGCCGACGCGCTCGATCTCCTCGATGCGCGTCGCACCGCTCACCGCGAGGTGCACGAACTGCGCGGCGACCGTCGACTGCGTCGCACCGG
>NZ_JBHSRW010000091.1:0-9147 GCF_042659205.1 Leucobacter soli | reverse complement strand
GGCGCCCCAGCCTCGCCCCGCCCGCCGGGGGCGCCGGGGCGCCGACGCGCTACCGGTCGGCGTCGAGCTGTTCGATCGCCCGGGTGACCCGCTCGCTGTTCCGGTCGTCGCGGTACTCGTACAGGCCGGCGATCCGTTCCGTCCACTCGGCGTATCGCGGGTGGTCGCCCTGCAGCATGCGCACGATCGATTCCACCGCGTCGTCGGCGTTGCGCGTCACGGGGCCGAAGCCGTCGCGGCTGTGATCGTACTCGCCGATCTGGCTGCTGTGACCGCCCGCGTAGAACTCGTCGTGGTCGAACTGGAAGTACACGGTCGGCGCGCCCACGAACGCGGCCTCGAAGGCCTGCGAGGAGTAGTCCGTGACGGCCAGCCGAACCGAGGCAAGCAGTTCGGGTACGTCGTCCTGGTAGCTCGCGCGCTGCACCCAGTCGGGCACGTCGAAGTAGCGCCAGTGCGGGGCGAAGCGCGGATGCATGAGGAACACGGCTTCGAGGCCGGCCTCCTCGCATGCGGCACGGAGGCCCGGGTGGTTCAGGAACGCCGACCACTGGCGCACGAAGTCGGTCTCGGCGAAGCCGTCGACCACCTCCCAGCTGCGATCCTCGTTCATCGCGCCCAGGTAGATGCGCCAGGTCGGCATGATCAGCAGGCGGGAGCCGGCACGCCCCTCGGCCTTGAGCCGCTCGAGGGCGCGCATCAGCAGATCGTGCCGCGGCATGCCGGTGAGCTGCACGCCGTCGCGGACGAATCGGTATCCGCCGCCCTCCTCGGTGAATCGCCGGTACTCGTCCTGGGTCGACGCGATGATCAGGTCGATCAGCTTCGGGTTGAAACGGCGGAAGTGGTCGGTGTGCACGACGCCGTGCTTGAGATAGGTGAACGAGAACTCCCGGCCGAGCACGCGGGGCGCGAACGGCTGCATCGAGATCTTGTCGACCTGCGAGGAGACGATCTGCCGCGCATGCTTCGCGAGGACGAAGTGCCGCATGGAGCGGTAGGGCAGGATCTTGACGCCGTCGGCCTGCAAGCGCTGGTAGGCCGGGACCTTCGGGTCGAGGACGAACCACGCGTTGATGTCCGGGCGATGCTCGGTCAGGTAGCGGACCAGTGCCTCGGCGTTGTCGCTCGCCTGCTCGCGGCGGTCGCTCAGCAGCCAGGCGTCGCGGAAGCGCCTCGAGTACCCGGTCGCGTTCAGGACGCGCAGCGCGATGGCGTACCGCATCTTGGCGATCTTCCCGATGAGCTTCCGGGCGAACTTGCGCAGCGGGTTCGACCGAATCGCCGGCCGCGGAGGCAGGATCGGGCCGATGCGCTCCACGAACGAGAACCCCGGCGTCGTCGAGATGAACTCCGGCTCGGAGTCCCGGTAGTCGCGGACCAGCAGTACGTGCTCGTAGAGCGCATGCTGCATGAGGTACTCGACGGAGCGGGTCTTTCGCGAGACGAGGCGAGCCCGGTTGTTCAGACTGCGGATCTCGAAGTCGATGCTCTGCAGCGGGGAGTAGAAGGCGAGCCGGGTGACACGGCGCAGGTTGTTCTGGTCGAGTTCGCTGATCGGCGAGACCTCGGCCGCGTCGATCATGGCCAGCCAGGCGATCCTGGTCTCGGCGCGCACGCCGGGGGAGGCGAAGTCGCGGATCCCCTCCGCGCCGACGATGCGCAGCGTCTCGCCGACGAGTTCGCGCAGTTCTCCGAGCTGGGCGTCGCTCAGCGAGTAGACCTCGGAGTGGAGCTTGCGGTTGTCGTTGAAGATGACGAGGATCTCGCTGAGCGCCGCGAAGACGGTCTCGGGATCGGGAGAGGGGGCGCCGGCGCGAAGGGCCGGCACGAGCTCGTCCCGCAAGCGCGCCATGCTGGCGGTGACGGGGCCGTGCTCGTTGCGTACTACTGCGTTTTCGCTCATCTCATCGCTTCGTCGGTCAAGGGGGTGAAAGGGGAGGGGTGCGGGGGTGGAAGCCGCGCGTCAGCCGCTGCGCTCGCGGAGCAGGGCGTGGCCGGCCTCGTAGATCCGCTTCGAGTTGTCCCGGTCGCGATGGGTGAAGAAGGCGTCGACCCGAGCACGATACGCCTCGGGCATCCGGCACTCCTGCGCCAGGTAGTCGAGAAGCGTGTCGACGAGGGTCTCCTCGTCGGTGGCGACCTCGCCGAAGCCGTGCTCCTCGTACGAGAAGGCTCCGCGACGGTAGTGCGGCGGGATGCTCGGGTGGTGGTAGTAGAGCACCGGCTTCGTCATGTAGGCGAAGTCGAACTGCACACCCGAATAGTCGGTGATCATGAGGTCGGATTCGCTGAGCATCCGCTCGTAGCCGGGGCTGTTCTGCGGCGCGAGGATCCGCACGCGGTCGCTGCTCGAACGGTAGTCGTCGACGTGCGAGCTGGTGTTCGGATGCAGCAGATAGGTCAGCGTGTACCCGTGCTCTTCGAGGCCGCGGTGGAGCCGAGGGTTGTTGATGACGCCGTTGTAGACCTTGAAGTAGTCGGATTCGGTGAACTCCTCGTTGTGACCCTGCAGGCGATCCGCGTCCTGCGGGCGGTTCAGGTAGTAGCGCCAGGTCGGGGCCAGGAGCAGGTCTCGCGTCGGGCGGGACTCGAGCCCGTCGTAGCGGGCGAAGCCGGTTTCGATGATCTCGTCGCGGGCGAAGCCGTACGAGGGATCGGAGAGGGTCTCGGTCTCGAAGTGGGAGACGACGCACATGCGGCTCTGGTTCTCGGCGTGCTTGTTCAGCGAGTAGGAGAGGTCGTCGAGCACGAGACCGTGGTTGATGTAGACCACGCGGTAGCCGAACAGGTCCCGGAAGAACTGCTCGTTCCAGGAGAAGGCGTTGCGGGTCGCCGGCTTGAGGTGGGTGGCGAAGACGAGCTCGGCGTTCAGGAACCGAAGGCGGTGCGTGAGCGTCTTGTGCGGGAGGAAGGGCTTGCCCTGCTCGCGGAAGCGCGTCGCGGGCGCGGAATCCGCGGCGAGCACGTAGTTCTTGCGGATCCCGTCCCGCTGCGCCGCGGCGTAGTCGTACGCGTACTCCGCGTTGTCGCCGGCGAGGATGATCCGGTCGTAGTAGATCCAGTCCCGCTTGAACCGGTACCAGGGACGCGTGGCGAAGTAGACGAGGCGCAGGAGCGCGGCGGAGCGTTCGACGCGCTCGCCGCCGAGCAGCCGCCGCTGCAGCCGCAGCTCGGCCTTGAGGCGTTGGAGTGCGCCCGCGGGACCGACCGCGATGCCCGACGGCTGCGCGCGCAGGAGGCGGCCGCAGGCGATCCAGTAGCTGCCGGGCACATCGCTGAGCTTGGCCGAGGGGCGGCGGAAGTTGAGGCGCAGCGGGACGCCGGTCGAGGCGTGGGCCGCGGTCTTCTCCGTAAACGTCGCGACGAACTCGATCCGGTCGGCGGCGGCGAGCAGGGAGCGCGGGATTCGCGCGGTGAAGGTCGGCTGACGGCGCTGGAGCTCGCCGAAGACGGAGAACTCGGAGTAGACGCCGGAGTCGGGGAGCGGCAGGTCTGTGCCGCCGACGCGCGCGGTGAGCGCGAGCCGGTCGGTGAGGTAGAGCGACTGCACCAGCCCCGAGACGATCAGCTCGTCGCGGGTGCTGTCCATGACGTCGATCGCGAGGCGCACCTCCGAGAGCCGTTCGACCTCGTGCCCGTTGACGGTGACGACGACGTCGCGCCCGTCCGCGTCGATCTCGGCGCGGGGCGAGAAGGCCGCCCGGTGCTTCGCCTTCAGCAGGTAGGCGACCATGCTGCGTCGGTAGCCGAGGGGCTTCCGCACGGCGCCGATGATCTCCTCGTCGCTCACCGCGGCGAGGCCGCGGGCGAGGAGCTCGGCGAACTCGGCCAGCTGCGCCTCGTCGAGCGCGTTCTTGTTGTGCCGGTCGACGTTGTACTGGAGCCGGAGCTGCGCGAGGTAGAGGAAGACGCGCTGCAGGTAGGGTGGTGCGCCGGCGGGCTGAGCGGCGACGCGCTCGAGGAGAGCGACCCAGCGCGTGAGGAAGCCGAGGTACCAGTCGGGGGTGAAGAGCCGCTGCTCGCCGTAGAGCGCGTCCTCGTGCTGCTGCGGGCTCGTCACCTTGCCGCCCAGCACCGAGAAGCCGCCGGTGGCGAGGATCGCCTCCGCGAAGAGCAGGTTCGGGTCGCCGCCCGTGCGGGCGTCCGAGGAGCACGCGCGGAAGACGTCGAGCGGCACGAGCGCGGGGGTCGAGCCCGCCCAGAGGCGATCCGCGTCGTCGAGCGTCACCGGCCCGCGATCCTCACGGCCCACCGTGCGGTTCAGGCGGTAGGCGTAGGCGCCCTCGCGGTGGATGTAGCAGCGCGCGAGGGATCCTGCCGCCGCGTCGGCGAAGAACACGTCGAAGGCGTCGGGGCTGTACTCGAGGCCTGCGGGGATCAGCTCGACGTAGGCTCCGTCCGCCGCCGTCCCGAGGTCGAACCCGTCGACGGAGGCGGCGTAGGCGACCTCGAGCGGCAGCGCGGCCGGGTCCGCGGGGGCGTCGCCGAGGACGACGACGGTGAAGCGCTCGGGAGTGTAGCTCGAGAGGCCGGCGATCGAGCGGAGCGTGGCCAGCACGGCCTCGCGATGCTCCGCGCCGTGAATCATCAGGGCGATCATTGAATCAGTGCAATCATTGAAATACTCGACCTTCGCCGTTCATTCACCGAGCGTTCGGTTCATCGCACGACCGAGCGGGTAGGCTGCCGCGCCCGGTTTGTTCCAGCTCCGAATGTATCACCGCGAGCGCGGCCGCCGCGCCGCGCCTCACCAGCTGCCGTCGGCCTTCTGCGTGGCGAGAAGCGCATCCTCGAGCGGCAGCGCCAGGGTGCGGGAGAACGTCGCCGTGAGGTGATCCGTATCGCGCCACACCAGAACGTTGCCGACGATGGCCGGGCAGTACTCGGCGTCGGGGCAGATCCAATCGTTCATGTTGATGAGTTCGGTGGCCGGCAGATCCTGCACTGCCGCGATCTCCGGATGCGGGCGCGTATCGAGCGCATCCTCGCGCGGGGTCGCGCACTCGGTGAGCTGCGTCGGGTTCGCCGAGACGCACTCGGGAACGTCGGTGTGCATCTCGGCCGTGTCCATCAGGACGCGGACCGGGATGCCGGCGTCGTTCAGCGTCGACCAGTGGCTGCGCAGTCCCTGGCCGAAGGCGCGCACCTTCTCGTCGCCCTTCAGCGAGTGGTCGCCGGCCCAGACGCCCCGTCGGCCGGCGTTGATGGTGACGACCAGAGCGGGCTGCTCGTCGAGGATCTGCTCGAGCACGCCCTCGTTCCACTCGTCGCACGCGGGGAACGCCCCGCCGAACCGTGTCTGGGACACGTCGGCGAAGGAGCAGCCGGACTTCGTGTTCGTGACCAGGCGCCAGCCGTTCTTCTCGGCGATCGCGTCGAGCGCCGGCATCCAGCTCGCCGCATGCGAGTCGCCGACGAGCATGATCGTCGTGTCGCTCTGCTCGTCGCCGAACACGCACGGCTTCGGCTCCGCGGTGTCCTCGTCGAGCTGGCAGCCCATCTCGTAGAGCACCGGATTGTCCTTGCGCGCATCGATCGCGGCGGGAGTGAACCCGCCCTCGACCTCGTCGGTCGGGGCACCGATCCCCTCGAACGAGGCGATCAGATCCTGGTCGAGGATCAGCGGCATCTCCTCGCCGACGTGGAGGTCTCCGGCCGTGCGGTACGAGTAGCTCTGCGCATCGAGATCCACGGTGCGCGATCCGCTCTGGGCGGCCTCGAAGAGCACCTCCGCACCGATCGGGGTACCGGTCTCGGCCTCCGGGACCTCGGGCGCGGTCATCCGCGGCACGTAGGCGATGACGGTCGCGAGGGCGAGCGTGACGGCCACGAGGCCGGCACCGGCGCCGAGGGAGCGCTTCGCCGAGGCCTTCAGGGCCTTCCAATCGCGGAACGGGTTCTCGATGAAGCGGTAGCTGAGCCAGGCGGGCAGGATCGCGAACACCACGATCACGAGGCCCCACCGGAAGCGGAGCTCGCCGCCGAGCAGGTACGTGCCCACCACGATCAGCGGCCAGTGCCACAGGTAGAGGGAATAGGAGATGTCGCCGATCCAGCGCATCGGGCGCAGGCCGAGCAGCCGACCGGCGCCGCGCGTCGCCCGCCCGTTCATGCCGCCGGCGATCACGGCGGCGGCTGAGAGCGTCGGCAGCAGGCCCGCGGATCCCGGGAAGGCGGGAGCGCTGGAGGTGTAGAAGAGGCTCGCGACCAGGATGCCGACGAGTCCGGCCCATCCGAGCAGGTAGCCGAGCCAATCGGGGATGCGTGCGATCTGCACCGCGAACACCGCGAGGGCCGCGCCGATCGCGAGCTCCCACAGGCGGGTCGTCGTGACGAAGTAGGCGGGCGCGGGGTGCGCGGTCGTGTAGTAGACGGACCAGATGAGCGAGGGGACGAGGATCAGCAGGACGCCGACGCCGGCGAAGCGCAGCGTGCGCCCGGGCTCTGCGAATGCGGCGTGGGTCTTCTTCAGCGTGCGGCCGGCGATCCAGAGCATCACGATGAGGATGAGCGGCCAGACGATGTAGAACTGCTCCTCGACCGAGAGCGTCCAGAAGTGCTGAAGGGGGCTCGCAGCGGTGTCGGCGTTCAGGTAGTCGGTTCCGCCGGCGAGGATCCAGTTGACCACGTAGACCGCGGCGCCGGCGGCTTCGATGCCGATCTGCTGCCAGCGGATCTGGGGGAGGAAGATCGCGGTCAGCGCCAGGGTGGCGACGAGGACCACGGTGGCGGCGGGCAGGATGCGGCGGGCGCGGCGGGCGTAGAAATCGGGCAGGTCGATGCGGCCCGTCGTGATGGCCTCGCGGAGGAGGAGGCCGGTGATGAGGTAGCCGGAGATGACGAAGAAGACGTCGACGCCGACGAAGCCGCCGGGCATGAACGGGAAGTTCGCATGGAAGAGCAGGACGACGCCGACGGCGACGGCGCGGAGGCCTTGGATGTCGGGTCGGAAACCCGTGAACGGGAGTTTCGCCTGCGATGCCGCGCGGGGGGCCGCGGCCGTAGTGGAAGCTTGGGGCACGGAGGGAGTGTACCCGGCCATTTCGAGTGTTTCCTTCAAGGCGGGGTGCGCCGGCCCACGACCGGTGCCGATCGGCGGAGATCCTGCGCTCGTCCGGATCAGCGGGTTCTGCGCTGCTCGGCGTAGGATCGGGGTCCGGAATCGAGATCGGGATGCGCCGGTGATCGGCCCGTCGCCGACCTCGCAGGGGATGGTGGAGCATGGGTGCCGCTGCAGTCGGTCGGTCGCATCGCCCGTTCCGGCACGACCACACCGTCGATGCGGTGGCCGTGCGCCGGCGGAGTCTGAGGTGGGCGTTCCGGATCACCGCATGGGAGGCCGGCGAGTTCGTCCTGGACCGATGCTATCTGAGGCTCGAGTCCACGGAGGAGTGCGTCGAGATCGACGCCGCGGCGTTCGAGCGGAGGCCGGGGCTGTCGGGCGAGGCCCGCTTCGACTTCCCGGAGGCGATGACGTTGACGCCGCTCCGCTATTCCGTGTGCGCCGATCTCCGGGACCTCGCTGACGGGCGGAGCGTCGAGGTCAGGCTGACCCGCATGTCGGAGGATCTCTTCGCGAGGATGAGCCGCAGGTACCGGGCACCGCGACTGACTCTGGGCGACGGGAGGATCCTCACGCTCAACGCGAGCGCGGCATCGACGACGCTGAGACTCATCGTGCTCCCCGCGTCCGAGGCCGATCGCGGCTCGGCCCGGCAGCGCGTGTGGAGCACGATCGCGCTGATGGAGGCCGGCCTCAGACGGACGCTGCATCTCGAACGGCGACCCACGGCCCTGCTCTACGAGAAGGAGGCCGCCACAGCCCAGGACAACGCCTTCGCGCTGTTCGCGCATCTGCTCGGTGCAGATCGGAACGGTGCGCATCGACCCGGTGCGCACCGACTCGGTGATCATCGACAAGGGCGTGTCCATCGACTCGGCGGGCACCGGCGCGGTCGAGGCGACGAGCCGCGATTCGATTTCTTCTACGTGATGAACCGAGACAGCGCGCAACGCGCTCGGGTCGCGGGCCTTCCCCGTGTCGTCTCCAAGTACTCCCTCAAGTACTGGCGGCTGCTCGCGTCTCCCTCGAGCTTCCTCCTCTCCTCCGAATCGAGGTCGCACGTCGGGACCGTGTACGCGCAGCCGGGCCTGCTGTCCCGGCTCGTCTACGTCCGGCGCAGCTACTTCCTCGGGCACGGTGTGACAGCCCTCAAGCGGGTGCCGCTGCTGAACCCGGGCAACGCCTCCTCCCCGGACGTGATCGTCGCGGCATCCGCCTGGGAACGGGACATCCTGATCGGGTGCGGCTTCGATCCGGAGCGCATCGACATCACCGGCCTGCCCAGATGGGACCGTCTGCTCGCCGGTGTCGAGCGGCGCACCGGGATCGAACGGATCCTGTACCTGCCGACCTGGCGCGCCTGGCTGGCGGGCAGGGACGCGGTGGAGCTCTCGCGCACCGAGTACGTCCGGTCGATCGCGGAGCTCCTCACCGATCCCGGGCTCCACGCCCTGTTCGAGGCGCACGGTTGCGTCCTCCAGTTCATGCCGCACCCGAAGGTCCTGCCGGTGCTCCGGGTGCTTCGGGCGCTCGACCAGCGTCCGGGGCGGATCGAGCTCGTCGATCAGGATCGCGTCGAATTCGGGGAGGTGCTGCGGGGTGCGGACGCGTTCATCACCGACTACTCGAGCGTGCTGTGGGACGTCGTCCAGCTGCAGAAGCCGATCCTGCTCTTCCCCTTCGACGCCGCCCGGTACGACGCCGAGATCGGCGGTTACCGCAACCCGCAGCTGCGGAGGATCCGCCGTCGATTCGGCACTGCGACCACCCCTGCCGAGCTGAGGGATCGGCTCGCGCGAATGCTCGAGCAGGACCCGGCCGTGCGCGCCGAGGAGGCCGAGCATCTCGCCGCTCGGACGTTCGCCATACGAGACACCGAGAACTCCCGCCGGGTGGTCGAACGCGTCGCGGCGCGGCTCCCCCTCCTCACCGACGCTCGGCACCTGCCGTCGTACCGGGCTGCGGATGCCGCCTATCAGGAGCGGCAGCGCAGGATGCGGGAGGACTAGGGCGTGTCTGTTAATTGATTTGTGATGGGGGTGGGATCGTGGAACCATGTCGCGATTCCAGCTCCTCTCCGA